>CAZJJH010000050.1:0-9227 GCA_964546265.1 uncultured Candidatus Cloacimonadota bacterium | reverse complement strand
AGAATCCATATCCTGGATGTGAAGCGCGGCAAGATCCTGGAAAGCATAGAGATTCCGCAATTGAGAGCTATCTTCGAGCTGGATGTTGCTCCGGATGGAAAAAGCATCGCCATCAGCGCCCAGCATAAAATGCAAACCGATATCTTTGTTTATCACTTGGAAAATGGGGATCTCAAACGCCTCACCAACGATAGTTTTTACGATGCTCAGCCACGCTTTTCTCCCGAAGGCAACAAAGTGGCTTTTAGCTCCGAACGCGATGAAATTCCGGATTCTAAGCGCTATGGCTTCTTTGCAAATTATAGCTCCGATGTCTTTGAGTACCATCTGGATACAGATACTCTGCTGCAGATCACGCACGAACCCTTCAATTGCAGCCAGCCCTTCTATGTGCAAAACGGCTCCCAATTAGCCTTTGTTTCTGCCCGCAACAGTCTTACAAATTTGGAAATGATAGATCTGGAAAACAAGCGTATAACGCCCATTACCAATGCTTTGGCAGGGGTCTTTAATGCCGATATATCCCTGGATGGAAATTATCTTGCGCTATCCAATTACTTCGATGGCGCCTGGGATATCTACTTCGAGACCAGCCCGCTGCTGGAGCTTAATTTTGAGCACTACCCCGCTCCCACAGTATATGAAAAAGACCACGAGCTGCTGGATCGGATTGATTTTGCCCAATTGAATCACTACGGACGCCGGGAAAAAGTAAAGTTGCCCCGCAGATCTTCCTCCACACAAAACCTGCGCCGCCCCTTCCTCAGCGGATACGAGCCCGTGGTGCCGGATACCGCGATCATCGCCACAGATTTTTCCTTCGATGAAAAACCCACCGAGCCTTCCGAAAACCCGCCCCGGATCGAGAAATACCGTCCCCGCTTCGCTCTGGATACACTTTGGGGAGGCCTGGCATATAGCTCTTCCTACGGCGCAATCGGCAATGTGGAATTGGGGCTCAGCGACCTGATGGGAGATCATGGCATTGGCATTAGCGTGGGCATCTCCGACAAACTGGAGACCACCAATTTTGTCTTCAGCTATCTGTATCTTAAAAAACGCATAGATATGGGTTTCGGCGTTTACAACCTCTATGATGAGGCATATTATAGAGATTACCACCCTCAGGGTAACAATTATTACCGCTTCCGCCAGCGTCAGACAGGTCTCTACGCCCTGGCACGCTATCCCTTCAGCCGCTTCTTCAGAGCGGAGTTTGAAAACATGTTCTTCGATTATGAGATGCATTGGGACTACCTGGATAATCAGTTCATAGATTCCAATGATTGGGAAAACGATGTGGATCAATACCAGACCCTGGCTTACGCGCCTGTATTCAACCTGGTGTATGATAACGCGCGCTATGGCTCTACCGGGCCACTTCTGGGTTTCCGCGGGGTATATAGCATCAGCAAAAGCTTTGCCGAAAGCCGCCTGGATTACCTTACTAACTATGTGGATCTGCGTAGCTATACTCTGTTTAGCAGACGCTATTCCCTTGCCCTCCGCTTAAACGGCGGAATCAGCAGTGGCAGCAATCCGGATTACTTCTCCCTGGGCGGTTATTACGGTATCCGCGCCCTGGATCACAATCTGGCAGATCGCAAAAAACTACTCACCAGCGTGGAATTGCGCTTTCCCCTTTTGGATTACATCGCCATGGCATTCCCCATCCCCCTTACCTTGGGAAACATTCGCGGTTCCGCATATGTGGACGCCGGCGCTGTTTGGGACAACAACAAGCATTTCCGGGGCACCCTGGATGGGAAACTGGAGGATATCAAGCTGGGCTATGGCTTTGGTCCCAGATTCAATCTCGGATATTTTGTTCTTAAGCTGGATGTAGCCTGGCTTACGGATCTTTCTAAGATCAGTAAACCCCAAGTGTATCTCAGCCTGAGTGAAGATTTTTAATATATATTACGATAAGGAGTTCCTATGAAAATCGATGTTAGCCGCAAGTTACCAGAGCATCTGGAAACCCTGATTTTGGTTTTGGATGAAGCTACCAAGCTTGAAGAGATCAGCTTTTTGAATGAAGAGACAGCTCAGATCATCGATCACTTTATCAAGACAGAGGATTTTAGCACAAATTTTGCGAAGATTCGCAGCTTTACCAGAATGGACGGGAAAAAGATCCAGAACATAATCCTGGCAGGAGCCGGAGACGTCGATGCCCTTGATGGCACAAACCTTAGAAAACTTTTTGCCTCCTGCTGGCGTGAAGCACTACGCTTGAAAGCTGACCAGGTATATCTGCATCTGCCCTTCATCTTGAGCATCCCGGAAGTAAACCTGGGGCATATCGTGGCGGAATCCGCGCTGCTAACCACATACAAGTTTAACCGCTATCTCAGCAAAGACACCTTGCATGAAATCGATAGCATCCATCTCATATACAGCGCCAAGACCAATCGCCATCTCAACCGCGGCATTCTGGAAGGCAGAATCTATGCCGAAGCCACAAATACCGCGCGTGATCTGGTGAATGAACCGCCAAATGTGATAAACCCAGAAACCCTGGCTGAAGCTGCGAAAAAAGCCGCTCTGCAATATGGTTTCTCCATAGACATCCACTCCATGGACAAAATCCGCAGACTAAAGATGGATGCCTTCCTCAGCGTTGGAAAGGGTTCCAGGACGGACCCCCGCCTCATCCTGATGCGCTATAATGGCAATCCGGATAACAAGCATCAGCTCTGCGCCCTGGTAGGCAAAGGCCTCACTTTCGATTCTGGCGGATACAGCCTGAAAACCGCTGCCGGCATGGTAAACATGAAAACCGATATGGGCGGTGCTGCAGCAGTGATCGGCGCTATGATCGCAATCGCAAACCTGAAGCTGAAAGTGAACGTTCTGGGGGTTATTGCCGCTGCTGAAAACATGATTGGCTCCAATGCCTACCGCCCCGGAGACATCATCACGTCCATGGCGGGCAAAACCATCGAAGTGGTAAATACAGACGCGGAAGGCAGGCTTACTTTGATAGACGCCATCCACTATGCCCTGGAGAAGGAAAAGGCAGATCGAGTATTGGATATCGCCACTCTAACCGGAGCTGCCGTAGCCGCTCTGGGCAAGGATTTCTCTGCCGTACTGGGCAACAACGATTCCTGGATGCAGGAACTGCAAAACGCCTCGGATACCAGTGGCGAGCGCATCTGGCGCATGCCCCTGCACGAAGATTACAAAGATCTCATCAAAAGTGAAGTGGCAGATCTGAAGAATGCCGGCGGACCCCTTGCCGGATGCATTACTGCCGCTTTATTCATCGGCGAATTTGTCCAGAATAAACCCTGGATTCACATCGATATCGCCGGCACTTCCAGCAAGGATAAACCCGGCGGAACAGACAATTATGGCGCAACTGGTGCCGGTGTGCGCCTGCTTACCCAATTGATCCGAAACATGGAATAATCATCAACTCATCTGGCTCCGTTTCATTCATCTGCCCGAAGCGGAGCCACAATTTTGGAGAACACATGAAACAAATCCTCAGCCTTCTTTTGTTGCTCTTGCTGCTCCTGCCCGCTTGTAAAGCGCCCAAAGCACCCAATCAAGAGGAAAAACAGCTGATCCTTACATCCATATATCCTTACGAACTTCTGGTAAAACAGCTGGTCGGAGATGCCATCGAAGTGCGCAGCTTGATTCCCCAAAATGCCTCTGTGCATTCCTTCAACCCCCAGCCTTCCCACCTGAAGGATATCCACAAGGCAGATCTCATCCTCATCAACGGCTTAGGTTTGGAAAATATGTTTGAGCAGCAGCTCCAAAACGCCAGCGAAAAGCTGATTGTAGCTGCAGATTTGCTGAAAGATCTGATCGCTCTGGATTCCTTGAATATGGTGCGGGAAAACCTGATGCATGCACATTCTGACAATGAAGATGAGCATCACCACAGCTTTGGGGATCCGCATCTGTGGACTTCTCCCCAGATGATGATGAAGCTTTCTACAAAGCTTAAGGCCGAGCTGGTAAGCCGCTTTGTGGATTTTGCCCCGCTGATCAACCACAATTATGATGAGCTCTTCGGTCAACTTACAGAAGCCGACAGCAAGATCCAAAGTGAGCGCAAAAACCTGCAAAACCCTGCTCTGGTTACATACCACAACAGTTTCCACTATTTCACCCGGGACTACGATATCCACTATCTGGGCTGGGTGCAAAGCTCTCCCGGCAAGGAACCTTCCGCCCGGGATCTGGCAGATCTGGGCAACAAAATCGAAGAACACAAAGTAAAGATGATCTTCAAAGAACCGCAAGAAAACCCCAAATCCGCCGAGGTACTGGCACGCGAGTACTCGCTCAAGCTGGGCACCCTGGATCCCCTCGGGGCATCTTTGAACGTGCATTCCATCCCGGAGCTCATCCTTGAAAATTGGAATGCAATGAAGCAGGCGTTTTGAGACCCATAAGACATAAGGCTACATCATGATTCAAATGCAAGATCTGCAATACAGGATCTCCGGAAAGAGCATCCTGGAAGATATAAATCTGGAAATCCCGGATGGAGTTTTTGCCGCCATCATCGGCCCCAATGGCGCCGGAAAATCCACCCTGATCAAGCTGCTTTTAGGCCTCTTGGAAATGCAGGCGGGTAAAATCCTGATCGATGGCCAGGCTCAGAAACAGTGGCTGAAACACAACGGTTTTGGCTACCTGCCTCAACGCGAGGAATATGAACGCAGCTTCCCCGCCACCGCCCTGGATATTGTCCTGATGGGAATCGCCGGAAATCTACCCTGGGGCAAAAGATGCAAGAACGAACATCGCCAAAAAGCTCTGGAATCCATGCAACAATGCGGCATCGCGGAAAGGGCTTCCAGCAGAATCGGCAGCCTCTCCGGAGGTGAGTTTCAGCGCGTGATTCTGGCTCGCGCCATTCTTTCTGAAAGCAAATACCTGATCCTGGATGAACCGGAAGCAGGAATCGACCGCGTAGGCGTTAGCAGCTTCTTTGAACTGCTGAAAAAGCTGAATGACCAGGGAAAGACCATCATCACCATCTCCCACGATCTGCACACGCTCAGTGAATATTGCAGTTTCCTGATCTGCCTGAACCGCCGCCTGCATTGCCACAGCAATAGCGAATTGGTAAATGCGGATGTAATCCACAAAACCTTTGGCGATACATTCCGCCTGATAGAAAAGGACTACTAAATGCCCCTCTTTCTTTTATATGCCATCTGCGGAGCCGTCCTTAGCGGAATCTCCCTGGCGGTGTTTTCTCCCTATGTAACTCTCCGGCGCATCTCATATATGGGTGAAGCGCTGTCGCACATCGCTTTTGCCGGGATCGCAATCGCCATCATCACGGGAATCAACCTCACTGTGGGCGCGTGGATTTTTGTGAGTGTGATCGCCCTTGCCATTTCCTGGCTGGCAAAAAAACATAAGATTCAAGAAGCCAATACGATCACCATCTTCCTTTCGCTTTCCATGGCGCTGGGCATTATCCTGATTTCTCTCTCCGGAGATTACAGCTTCGATCTCGCCAGCTATCTCTTTGGCAATGTACTGCTTATCTCCCATGGCGAACTATGGGCTTTGGGTATCTTGAACCTCCTCAATATCGCCTTTGTGCTCTTCTTTTACAAAGAACTATTTTACTTAAGCTACAATCCCGAAATGGCGAAGGTCTTCCGCATCCGCATTGAAGCGGTGGATAAGCTATTCTACCTCTTGCTGGCTGCCAATATCGTGTTCAACCTCAAAAGCGCAGGAATCATCCTGGTTACGGCACAATTGATCCTGCCCGCAGTAATTGCCTTCAATTTGGCGCAGAAGTTGCACCAGATAATTCTGGTGGCGGTTTTTACGGCTATAGTTTCCGCTCTGGCAGGCTTTGCCGCGTCTTTCGCACTCAATCTGCCCACGGGAGCCACGATCGTAATGTGTCAGGCCCTGTTCTATGCCATCAGCCTTATTTTCAAAAGGAGTAAAAGTTAAAGACCGATGTCCAAAAAAATCATCTTACTTATCGCCTGCACCCTTTCCTTGCTTTTCGTAAGCGTTTTGTGGCAATTTGCTGAGCCGAATATCTATTATCTGGCAGAAAGCATCGCCGCCAAAGTATTTGGGAAACCATTCAACCAGACCAATACCACAGACGATCAAGGCATTCCCATGGTGATCTATAATAATGGCGAGACCCATTACAATCCGCTCTTCATTGCCCGGGATGCCGTCGCCGCCAATGTTGAACGCCAATTGGAAGATAAACCGGGAAATTTTATCCTGCTTACGGATTGGCTTCTGAAAAATGTTGTAGTGCAGGATTCCATTGCCTTGATGCAATATACTTTCTCCTTTCCAAAATACAACCAGGAGGCTCCTTGGTCCAGCGCGCTCACCCAGGCAGTAGCCATGAACGCTATCGCCGCCCGGGCAGGAATGGAAAGGAATATTGAGACTTTGGACATTGCCAGAAAAATGCTCTATAGCCTTGTGCCGGGTAAAGCCGGACTTTCCTACGCCATCTCCGATACCATCATCTGGTTTATGGAATATCCCGCCGAAACGCCATACTACGCCTTAAGCGGCATGATGAATACCGTGATCCATCTGCACGATTATTATGAACTAACCCGTGACCCTTTGGCAAAAAAACTATATGAAGCCGGCAGAAACGCGGTGCTTTTGAAAATCCCGGAATTTGATTATCACGGCTATTCATATTATGACCTGAACGGCAGCAAAACCGGCAGGGGATATCATCAGGGTCAGATCAAACGGCTCAATCGTCTCTTGGAGATCGAAGACGATAGCATTTTGCGCTATTACCGCGATCGCTGGCAACGCGCCGACAGCTACCCCGTGATCTGGCAAATGCTCTTCAACCCACGTCCCAAACGCATTGCCGCATTCACACTCAGTTTTCTGGCATTGGCCGCCCTACTGTATCTCCTTTTAGTTTGGACCCAAAGAAGCGAGAAAAATGATCCGGAACATAGCTGAGCTTGGCTTGCCTTAGGCCTTCCAGCCCAATATCCTGCTCCCGGTTCATCCATTTGAAGCGCCCCTGCAGATAGCGCGCTGTCTCCCAGGTAATCACCTGGGCAGAGCCTTTTTTGTCCGGATCAAACTTCTCAAAATGCACCGTAACCATGTCCTCTGTTTGGGGGCTGAAGATGCTGTATGCTACGATCCGATTGTTCAAACAGATGATGATGCCTTCCACGGGAAGATTGTTCCAATTCTCCAATGTGTTTCCGATCGCCTTGATCTCCGTCATCAGATATATCCCTTCTGCACTGCGCTCCCGGCGCCATTTGTGCGTAAATTGCAAGATGAAGGGCATGCGGTCTTCACTCATCTTTAAAACCTTATATTCGGGATGCGCTCTGCGAAATTGTGAGATCAGGTTCTTCTTTTTCGCCAGTTTTTTCCCGCGGAGATTTACCATGCTATCCACGCTGTAGACATAATCCGCCCAATCCCGATCTTCAAAAAGCTCAAAATAGTCTTCTAAATCCGGATGCTTTTCTGCATAATCGTGCGGAAATAGAATCATTTGCGCTTCGGGATAGTAGGGCCGGAAAGCCTTGACCAATGCGCTCAATTCCCCAGGCTGAAGATATTCTCCCACCGGAAACATGATGTATTGATATTTTGGGTTAAATATCACCAATCTTTCTTTGTGGATAAGATAGTGATTATTGTAGATCTTCCCCCATACCAAAAGGTTGGTGATGGTATAATCGCAATGTTCCCGAGGCCACTGGCTGAGGTATTCTCTCAGCATTAAAGTGTCCGCATAGTCCAGCGGTTTCAGGCCCGGCATATTTATCTTCACAGGCATATATTACTCGTCCGAAAGCAAAAAAGGTGTGTAATTGGTCATGGTGGAAAAGCCCAATTTGGCATAAAAACTCTCGTACCCGGGCTCCGAGATCAAGCCGATCCATTGAATATTATGCTCTTTCAAAAAAGTCACCAGCTTGCGGATGATTCCCTTGCCGATGCCATTCCCACGGTAGGATTCCCAAACCGTTACATCCTGGATGTAAGCATCGCTCACCTTGTCTGATATCGCACGACCCATGCCGATGATCTGCTCCTTATCTTTGGCGATAACGAAGCAGAAACTATTGGCAACTATGCTTTTCACGGTTTCCAGATACTCAGGATTTTCGTCCATCTGCCACCATCCCGCGGCGCGGTAAAGCTCCAGCAACCTGGCGTTATCGCTTTCCTTTACAATGTGATATGTGATTTCTTGCATTCAAATTTACCTTATCCGGTTTTTATTGATATAATATGCCATTTTGTAACTCTGTGCAACGCATTTCAGTTCCCCACCAATGCCCGCTTATTCCATTAACATAGCTTTGGCACAATTTCATCGTTAGATCGTGCTTCCGCCACAGGAGGATCCAACGATGAAGGCACGACAATATTGAGGCAGTGGAGCAGGGATAGAGCGGAGGAGGCTTTTAGCCGCCTATTGTAGCCGTGTCTTCCAGACGCGTGTTAAAATTTGCAGCTAAATGCAGCACCCACACTATGCGGCTATAAGCCGCATCTACATTGGTTAGATCTGCGTTCTATCAATCGCAAGCAGCATTCAGTAAAGCCAAAGTTTTCTCTTGACACTATTTAGGTGACCGGAAAAGTGGCATACTGTATAAAAAACCGTAAAGGAGAATCGATGAAGACCCTAACTCCAAGCCCAAGCGACATCACGCAAGCGTGGTATGTCGTAGATGCAACGGGGATGCCTCTTGGTCGTTTATCCACTAAGATTGCCACCATATTACGTGGCAAGAACAAGCCGTATTTTGCGCCGAATTTGGATTGCGGAGATTACATTGTAGTAATCAATGCCGAAAAAGTTCGTGTAACCGGGCTTAAGGCCCTGCAAAAGGTTTACAAGACCTTTAGTGGATACCCCAGTGGACTGAAAGAGATCCCGTATGCCAAGATATTGGAAGAACATCCTGAACGTATTATCGAGCATGCCGTAAAAGGAATGATGCCGAAGAATACTTTGGGACGCGCAATGATGAAAAAACTGAAAGTTTACACCGGCAGCGAGCATCCACATGCTGCTCAGAAACCGGTAGAACTGAGCCTGTAAAGGAGATTAACAAGGTATGCAAAATTTTGATGCCGTAGGAAGAAGAAAAGACGCCACCGCCCGGGTACGCTTAACTCCCGGAACCGGTAAACGCATCATCAACAAAGTGCACATGAAGAAATACCTGCAGCGCGAAACCTTGGAA
>CAZJJH010000049.1:0-9403 GCA_964546265.1 uncultured Candidatus Cloacimonadota bacterium | reverse complement strand
CAGAATCTTCCTGCACGGGGGCTTCATCGGAACTTAGCTCATTTTCTTGAGTTCCCGGCATCGCCCCCAAATTGGCTTCACTAAGCCACTCAAACTGGTACCAACGTTGGGGATTTTCTATGCGTATGTTCCAAAGCGCTAGCAAGAACAGTACCATGAGATGCAGCAGCGCAGAAATCAGATAGGGTCGAAAGAGAAGCCTATGCCTCACTTTTCATCTACTCCCGTGGCAACGAATATCTTCTCATAGCCTGCGTTGCGAATTGTATCCATCAAATTGATAATCTGCTGCAATGCCACAACATCTTCCGCCGATATGCGAACCACCTGCCCGGGATCTGAATAATCTTCTTCAAGGCGCTCTTTCAGCTCTTGAATGTCTACATTCTCTTCGTTGTAAAACATTCTGCCATCAGCATAGTAAGTAATGGATATATTCTGCAGGGTGTGCCGTGTGGCTGTTTCTGAACCCGGTAGTTTAACGGGCAATCCGGTTTGGCTGCTGAAATTGGACACTATAAGCAAAAAGATAATCAGCAGGAATATTACATCCGTCATGGATATCAGCATGGTGGAGCTAATCTTTTTGCGAGAAAGAGAGAGCTTCACCTGGCATTCCTCACTTTTATAGTAAATTCTACAGCACTCTCCTGCATGGTTTTCACTATGTTTTCAAGATTTTGCACGATGTCGTTATAGAATATAATCGCTACGATTCCCACTATCAGACCGCCTATGGTGGTAAGTAACGCTTCCCAGATCCCCCCGGCGAGCAGACTGATATTTACACCACCGCTGCTATGAGCTTGGATATTCATGAACACCCTTACCATACCTATTACAGTACCTAAAAATCCTATCAACGGAGCGATGGCTGCGAAGGTGCTAAGCCAGCCCAAGCCCTTTTCAAGCTTGTGCAAAGCGCTCTCTGCGGCAGATTCCATGCTTTGGTTTATCAGCTCATAATCCTTGGTCTGAGCATTCAAGAGCTTATCCAATATTTGAGCCAGGGGACTTTCATTGCCCTGATCCTCAAGTGACTTTCGCATCTCCTCCAAAGAGTTATGCTGGTTCAGCGCATCCAGCAATCTTGTGTTGGACTTTTTTACAATTATAATCTGCCGATATTTTTCTATTACAATAGCTATCACCGCCAATGATATCAGCAACAACACATACATCAGGATGCCACCCCTAAGCAAGAGTGATAAAACCGTCATCTAAACCTCATTATCCATAATGAAATCAAGCCCTTCTTCCGCATGTCAATGAAAGACTTAGCATGAAGAAGGGCTAATTTTTATAATATTGTTTTCTTATCCGTGATTCTTCATGAAGTCTTTCATGAATTCAGCCAGGGCGTAGCTGGAAGTAAGAGGCAGGGAGTTATAGGTGCTGGCGCGGCATCCGCCCACATCACGGTGACCCTTAAGACCGATCATTCCTGCTTTCTTGGCTTCATTTACAAACAAAGCTTCAAGTTCTTCATTTGCCATTCTGAAGGTGATGTTCATCAACGAGCGATCTTCTTTGGCGGCAGCGCCTTTGTAGAAGTTGTTGGAAGCATCTATTACGTCGTATATATACTTTGCTTTTTGTTGATTGTTGGTAGCTACTTTGTCCAATCCGCCAAACTCTTCGATCCACTTCAGCACCAGGCCGATCATATAGATCGTGAAACTCGGAGGAGTGTTGTACATCGAGCCCTTGCTGGCGTGAATGTTGTAATCCAGCATTGAGGGTAAACCTTTTGTGGCAGTTGCGAGGAAATCTTTCTTGATGATCACTACTACGCAACCAGCAGGCCCTACGTTCTTCTGAGCGCCGGCATATATCATGGAATACTTCTGTACATCAATCGGTTTGCTCATGAAGTTTGAGCTCATATCCGCGATCAGCGGAACACCTGCTTCTACTTCAGGATCATGATGCCATTCGGTTCCATAAATAGTGTTATTTGTAGTGATATGAAGGTAAGCCGGGTTCTCGGAGAGTTTATATTCTTTAGGAATATAGCTGAAAGCCTTGTCTTCGCTGGAAGCGGCTACATGATGAGTCTTGCCGATCTTTTTAGCCTCAGATATTGCTTTTTTGCTCCAGACTCCGGTATGGATATAATTCGCGATCTTACCTTCGGAGGCAAAATTCATTGGCACCATCAAGAACTGCATGCTGGCTCCACCCTGTAAGAAGAGAACATCATATTCATCGCCAATATTGTATATGCGCTTTACAGCGGCATGGGTCTCATCGATGATTGCTTGATATTCCTTGCTCCGATGGCTCATTTCCATCACGGAAAGTCCCATATTTTTGTAGTTGAACAAATCTGCTTGAGCTTCACGAAGAACTTCTTCTGGAAGCACAGCAGGTCCCGCGTTGAAATTGTGTACGCGATCCATTTTGATCCTCCTGGATGTATTTTTGTTTTCTGGTGCAATGATTTCCAAGGCCATTCTTTAAGGCAAGCTATTTTTTCTTGCCGGAAAAAATCATTGACGTAAAAGGTGCTGTCTCAACTTTGGTTTGGAGATATAATACTATGATAGATAAGATATTAAACACACGAAAAATAATCCTGGCATCAGGCTCGCCAAGGCGAAGAGAATTGCTCTTAATGCTGGGGCTTCAATTTGAAGTAAGGATTAGTAAAGTAGCAGAGCCTATCACCGATGAAGACCCGGCGCTTCAAGCCATGCGCCATGCCCAGAACAAGTTCAAAGAAATCGCAATGAATGCCAGAGATCATGAATTGATTATAGCTGCTGATACGATCGTTGTTCTAGATGGAAGAATATTGGGTAAACCCAAAGATACAGAAGAAGCATTCTCTTTCCTGGGCAAATTGAGTGATCGGGAACACACCGTGATTACCGGCATATGTATGGGCAATGAATCTGGTTTTAAAAGAGCATATGAAACAAGTCGGGTTACTTTTGCCCCGCTCACAGCCTCTGAGATAGAGGATTACGTATCCACCGGAGAACCGATGGATAAAGCTGGTGCATACGGCATTCAAGGTTACGGCAGTCAATTTATCAAAGCCATTAACGGTTGTTACTTTAACGTAATGGGATTTCCTATTCGCAAGTTTTATGAACTACTGAATACGATGAAAAGTGAAGGCACTCTATGAAACTCTATTATAACGCAAAGTTTTGGTATGAAGGCAATTTTGAGAACCAGATTAAAGGGCTCCTGATTCACGAAGGGAAGATCCACCAGATTATCCGCAATCAGCTTCCGATTGGCAACGATATCCAAGCCATTGACCTGAAAGGTAATTATGTGTATCCTGGATTTATCGATACACACACCCATAGTTTTGAAGGTGGACTCTATTCGTTGATGACGGACCTCAGCGCGGCAAGCAGCCTGGACGATGTCTTTCAGCGGATTGAAATGGCATACAAGACCTCCGGGGACTATATGTTTGCCTGGAACTTTGATGAAACTAAGATTGCTGAAAGAAGATTCCCCACTCGAGCCGAGCTAGATAAAATAGTCCCGGATAAGAATCTGGTATTGCGTAGGGTTGATGGTCACAGTTGCATTGTAAACGATTTTGCCTGCAAATCGATTCTGAACGGTGCAAAAAAGATTCATTGCGATGATGAAGTGTTCAAGGGCTTCGAAAATGATAAAGCGGTGCATTGGTTTCACAACCATGTCGATGATGAACTAATCTATAAAGCCTACCAAGCAGCAGCTCAAATAGCCGTAAAAGGCGGCTTTACTACCATTCACACTATGGTCGGTGATGCCAATATGTCTGTAGGGCATTACGAGTTTATTCAACAGAGATTGGCAGATTTCCCGATTGATTTCGTCCTGTATCCTCAATCTTTCAACATGGATGCAGCACTAAAACTAAATGCCAGACGCATCGGAGGATGCATTTTGGCAGATGGATCAATCGGCAGCCTCACAGCAGCAGTTTTTGAACCATATAGCGGTAAGCCCATTCGCGGAAACCTGTATCAGAGCGATCAATTCTGGCTAGAGTTTATCAGTAAAGCCCATGCCAATAACCTTCAGGTAGCGGTTCATTGCATTGGCGACAGAGCAATATCTCAGATCAATAATGCATATGCTGAAGTAAACCGAAAAGATCCCAAAGACCTTCGACACCAATTGATACATTGCGAGATAACCGATGATGATCTGATCCAGAGCATTGCTCAATCCCGGGCAGTACCGGTAATGCAACCGATGTTCGATGCTTTATGGGGTGGAAAATCCGGTTTTTACTCCCGTTTACTGGGAGTAGAGCGCAGTCGCAACATGAATAGATTCGCCTCCATGTTCAAGAGCGGAATCAAGATTACCGGATCTTCAGACTGGTATATCACAGAGCTTGATATCAGGAAATCTTTACAAGCTGCGATGAACCATCACGACAAGGAAGAAAGCCTCAGCCTGATGCAGGCCATAGATATCTACACAAAAAATGCAGCATGGCTTTCTCACGATGAAAACATCCGAGGGCAGATTAAAGCAGGCTTAGATGCGGATTTTACCATAATGAACTACATCCCTGGAAACCGATTCGATGGTGATAATCAGATAATAAGCGTAATCAAGCGAGGTGATTTTGTACTCTAAAATATGCCGGATAGATAGCGATGTATTGCATAAAATGGTGATAGATGAATTAGCATTACATCCCCATTCTGACCCTGTAGATCTTTACAAGCTTCTATATCAGGCTTTGTATGGTCCGTTTCACATAGTAAGAGATTTCAAGCAGCTTTGTTCTGGAATTGCTTCTGAATTTTGGAGCATGCAAGATACTTATGAGCCCCTATATCAACGGATAGGCCCTTGTTATACCAGGCTGAGTTTGAGCTCCATCAAGCGAGATGGCGATACAGATAAAATTAACCTAAGAATTGAATATTTGGCGCGTTGGATTCTGGATTCCTGCATTTTGTTCGAGGATGTAAGCCGGGATTTCCTGCGCAGATGGCAAGAGATCAGGCCCATTATTCAGCAAGAATTACCATCTACTTCATATAAATGGCAACAGGTGGATGAATTAGCTGTCGCGGGGCGCTTGCCTTCGCATTCAACCATCTTTCATAAACACTATCACCCAAGTTACAGATTGGTTGACGCTCATCTAAGCGACCACATAGACAAATTTATGGAGATAAATTAATGAATAATGTTCGAGTAAGATTTGCCCCCAGCCCAACAGGTTATTTACATATTGGTGGGCTCAGAACTGCTTTATACGACTTCCTTTTTGCCCGCAAACTGGGGGGAAAATGCATCTTGAGAATAGAGGACACAGATCAATCCCGCGAAGTAAAAGGTGCCGCAGATATGCTGGTAAACACTTTGCACGAACTTGGTATAGATTTTGACGAAAGCCCTGCCCAAGGTGGGGATTTTGGCCCATATGTGCAATCCGAAAGACTATCTTTGTACCGTAAACACGCTGATGAACTGCTAGCCAAAGGTCATGCCTACCACTGTTTTTGTAGTCCAGATACTCTGCAAGAGATGCGCGAACAGCAGCAGGCAAAAGGAGAATTCGTGAAGTACGATCGGCGTTGCCTTAGCTTGAGCGCTGAAGAAGTAGAGGCGCGCCTTCAGGCACATGAATCCCATGTGATTCGTTTAAAAATGCCGGATAACCATACTTTCGCCTTTGATGATATCATTCGGGGTCATGTGGAAATGGAAGCTTCTCAATCTGACGATCAGGTTATCATAAAATCCGATGGCTTCCCTACCTATCATCTGGCTGCTGTAGTAGATGATCACTACATGCAAATATCGCATGTGATTCGCGGCGAAGAATGGCTCTCATCTACTCCTAAACACATCTGGCTCTATGAATGCCTGGGTTGGGATGCTCCCCTTTGGGTACACTTGCCGCTGATCTTAAATACCGATAGATCCAAGCTGAGCAAACGCATGAATGATGTATCCGTACAAAGCTATTTACAAAAAGGATATCTTAAGGAAGCTCTGATCAACTTTGTAGCTCTATTAGGCTGGCACGCTGCAGACGATAAAGAGCTTTACAGTATTGAAGAGCTGTGTGAAGCTTTCAGTATAGAGCGTGTGAATAAAGCCGGTGCGATATTTGATCTCACAAAATTGGATTGGATGAACGGCCAGTATATGCGGAATTTGCCATTGGAAACAATAGCCAAGAGAGCCTCATATTGGTTTAAGGAAGAGAACCTTAAGGATGCAGATCGATACATGAAGATCATTGCCGCTGCCAGGGAACGCTCCACCCTGCTGCCGGAACTTGCAGAATACGCTGAGATGTTCCTGAACCCCGGGCAACCCACTGCACAAGAGCTTGAATTATTATATCAAGAAAGCTCAGCGCAAGTGCTTATGTGGTACAGCAATGCCCTTAGAGAGCTAAACTCCACCGCGGCAGAATCGATTAGTGAACTTACTTCCCGGGGAATCGCTGAACTTGGCATAAAAGGCAAAAACTACTATATGCCGCTCAGACTTGCCTTGATTGGGCAGGCTCACGGACCAGATATGCCCACCATCATCGGCATTTTGGGAATCGAAGAAGCAGTCTCACGCTTCAAGCGATATCTAAAATAACACCCGGATACATTCTTGAATTAAGGCTATCCCCCATAAACCGGGTTTAGCCTTTTTTTGTGCGGCTAAACAAGCTTCAATACCAGCACATCTTTGTAGAGAAATATTCTGATTGACATGCAAGCTTTAGCTAAAAATAATGCGAGGACTTATGTATATGGAGTTAAACGATGTTTATAGATCACCGCTATGAAGTTTTGGAAAGCCTTGGTTCCGGCACTTGGGCAAATGTTTACAAGGTAAGAGACATCCGCTCGGATAAGTTATTCAGCTTAAAACTCTTTCAATTCCTTTCTTCGGAAGAGCTATATCGCTACTTCAGCGCTGAGGATATGCACCACATTACCAAAATCGAGCATCCCAATCTCTCCCATGTGGTGGATTTTGGGCATGTAGGAGACCACGTTTACTTCATTTCGGAATACTTCGAAGGCAAGACTCTCGCCCATTTTAAATTTACAAAATCGCGCCTGAACTTGATCTATGATGTAGTTGTGCAAATCTGCTACGCCCTTGACGCATTACATAAGCAAGACATCCTGCACAAAGATCTAAAGCTGGAAAATGTTTTATATAAAATGGAAGGTAAACAGATAACCGTGAACCTGATCGATTACGGGTTCTCGAAAGTGGATCCGGAAAGAGAAAGCCAACATGTTTCCGGAACCTTGCCTTACATTGCCCCAGAGCTGTTTTTGGGTAAAGCAGCAAGTAACAGAAGCGATTTCTATTCTCTGGGCGTTCTGCTATATCGTCTCTGCACCGGCTCATTCCCCTTCAGCCTGGATCAGCTAAATGCATTAATCACTGGCGGACACCAATATTTTATTCCAAACTTCCCCTCCACACTGAACAAGAACATCTCCCCGGAATTGGAGCGCTTGATCCTGAGATTACTGGAGCGTAACCCCGATAACCGTTTCCATAGTGCACAGGATATCATCGGCTATGTCAATCGGATCCAACCAAGTGAATACCCTTATTCGGCTTCATGGTCTTTGGTAAATACGATGCGTTTTAACAGCTACATCGTTAGAGAAAAATTTGCCCACCAGATATTAGATTTTGTTCCAGCAATTTCCCAAAATAACGGGAAAATAGTCTCGGTAATTGGGGGTGACGGTTTAGGTAAGGACAGCATTTTATCTCTGTTCAGATACCATCTTTTAGGCGGAGAATTCTTTTTGTTCGATTACTCATGCAGTAGAACGGATCATGAAGCCTTCTTTGCACTCATCAAAGAGTACGTTCAATCCCTTAGTGACGATGAAGTAGCCGGGCATGAGTTCCTTGCTCAAATCTCCGAGAAGTTCAAGCAATATCTTTTCGCTGGTGAACAGGAGGCTAAAGCAATAAGCCAAAGCGCTGAGGATCTGAAACTGGATTTTGAAAGCGTAAAGAGCCTTTTGATGAAGCTTTCGGAGTATAAACCAATTATTTTCATTGTGCGCAATTTCCAATTCGTAAATCGCCATACCATAGATTTTATAAATTATATGTCTCCCATGATTGTGCAAAAGCGGATCATGATTGTGCTCTCCTGCAACGATTTCAATAAAGTAAGCCAGATAAATCATTCGGTATTGATCAATATCCCATTTCTGGATGTTGATGAAAGTAAGAACTATATTAATAAGCTTCTGCCCCACCCTGCTCCCGATGAACTAAGTGTCGAGTTGTTCAAGCGCTCTTCCGGTAATCCCCATTTTATTCGCGAGATTCTAATTGATCTGGTGCAGCGCAAGAGTATTACTATAGAAGATAATATAGTCTTTCCAGATTCCCTGAGTTCATACCAGTTACCCGCCCGCTTGTTGCACTCCATCTATTCACGGATGAGCCATCTCACTTCACAGAATTATGCCTTACTGCAAAAGCTAAGCATTTCTCAAACCAGATTGAGCCGGGAATTGATTATCTACATCCTGAAGCTAAAGGACACCGAGCTTTACAATCTACTCAATGACGCTACCTACAATGAGATCCTGAATAAAGAGGGAAAGTATTACAGATTTAGCTTCGATGAGGCTAAGCAGCGGATGTTTTCTGAATGTGATCCCAAAGTCCACGTTCTGGTCTCAAAACGAATTCTCAAGTACTACGCAAATAAGAAAATAGAAGACAAAGAAAACTGCATGGGGCTTATTGCCAATGCTTATATCGCCAAAGATCTGCAATCGGCACGCCAGTATTACCTGGTTCTCTCCAAACTTTTAAGCGAAGATTATGAGCAAGCCCCTGCTTATGAAGCTATTCTGAGTGTTTTGAGATTGGATTTTGATCCCCGCACTCAGGTTAGCACTAAGGAGATTATCCAGGATTTAGTGGTTTTCCAGGAAAAAACCGAGCTCACCGGGTTCTTTGAGCGCGCTGGTTTCATTTTGGAAAATTCGGATCAAATCCCAGAGTTGTTTGAAAAATACCACTCCATTGGTACAATCCAGTTGCTGAAAGAAGATTACCCTGCCGCTGAAGCCAATTTCTCCAAAGCAGAAGCATTATGCATGACAGGCAAGCAACAACTTTTAGCCTGGTTGGGGCACATACAGGTATATTTGCGCACCGATCTGGATAAGGCTAAGCTATATTTAGACAAAGCGTTAAAAGCTCAAATGCCTTTGGATTTGCAAATTGTGTTTACTGATAGAATGGCGGTCTATTATGGATATTTGGGCGAAACTGACCGCGCCATAAAAACTATTGAAGATTTCCTGCAGATCCTGCCGCCGGATCACGATAGCAAAGTAATGGTAAGGCTGGCATCCATGCACAACGATCTCGGAGTGTTTTACAGCGACCAAAAGAACATCGAGGAAGC
>CAZJJH010000048.1:0-9443 GCA_964546265.1 uncultured Candidatus Cloacimonadota bacterium | reverse complement strand
CGATACCCGCCTTACTCGAAGAATCATTATCTATGGCCTGGAGAACGCGGAAAGGCACGTCATAACTAAGGCTGTGAAATATGACGATGAACCTTGTTTTGATCCCGAAGGCAAGTATCTCTACTTTATCTCCTGTCGTGATTATGAGCCTGTGTTCGACAGTGTCCAATTTGGCTGCGCTTTTATCAAGGACAGTAAGCCATATCTCATAACGCTCAAAAAGGATAGCCGTTCTCCTTTCTGTCCCGAACCAAAGGCTTTGGAGGATAAAGCCAAACCAGAAAAAGATAAGGACAAAAAGCAGGATCAGGATAAGCCCAAAGTAAAACCGGTTGAGATCGATTTTGAAGGTATTGAACAGCGGATCGTAGAATTCCCGGTGGAAAACGCAGGCATGGGCGGGCTTGCCGCCACAGCGGGCAAGATATTCTATTACAAATACGACGCATTCAAGATTCCAAAAGAAGGGAACAATCTGGCTGTAGATCTTTATTGCTTCGATATGCAAAAGCTGGAAGAGCAAGTGTTTATTGCCGGACTCAGCGGCTATATCTTCAATCAGGATAAATCTGCCATGCTGATCTTTGCCAACAAACAGCTTCGCATTGTTTCTGCCAGGCGGGATCCCAAAAGCGAACTACCCAAAGAGACAAAAGCCGGCAGAAGCAGCGGTATCATCGACCTAAACCGCTTCAAAGTGGAGATAGACCCCATCCAGGAATACAAACAGATGTTCCGGGAGGGTTGGCGCTTGCAAAAGTACTATTTCTGGAACGAAAAAATGTCCAATATAGATTGGGAAAGAGTTTTCAAGCTATACTACCCCTTAGTGGAGCGGGTGGGTTGCCGGAGCGAATTTTCGGATTTGATGTGGGAAATGCAAGGAGAGCTGGGCACTTCCCACTGCTACGAGTTTGGCGGCGATTACCGCATTGGTCCATCCTACCCCATGGGTAAATTGGGTGTGGATTGGCAGTTTGATCCCAAAAAAGAGGAGTGGAAGATTCGGCGCATCCTAAAAGGAGATTTCTGGCAGAGTAAGAACCGATCCCCCTTGATGAACCCCGGCATAAATGTCTCTGAAGGCACTGTGGTAAAAGAGATCAATGGTGTGACCCTCAGCGCGGAACAGACGCCGGAGCGTTGCCTGGTAAACTTTGCCGGGCAAGCCGTGCAGATAAGTGTTTGTGACTCTCGTGGGCGAAAGAACAGGCAGGTTACGGTAAACACTGCCGGGGATGAATCGGCAATGCGCTATCGGGATTGGGTGGAAGCAAACCGGGAATATGTGCATGCAAAAAGCAAGGGCAAGGCTGGATACATCCACATCCCGGATATGGGCGTGGAAGGGCTCAAGGAGTTTCACCGCTATTTCCTTTGCGAATTGGATCATGAAGCGCTGGTTGTGGATGTACGTTATAACGGCGGTGGCTCGGTATCTCCTCTGCTTTTGGAGAAGCTGGCCCGCAAACGCATCGGCTACGATTATACTCGCTGGTTTGGCGCTTCGCCCTATCCAGTAGAATCCCCTGCGGGCGCTTTAGTATGCCTCACCAATGAAGCTGCGGGCAGTGATGGCGACATCTTTTCCCACGCTTTTAAGCTGATGAAATTGGGTAAACTGATCGGCAAACGTACCTGGGGAGGCGTAATCGGCATCTGGCCACGAAACTGGTTGGTGGATAATACCATCACTACCCAACCTGAATTCTCTTTCTGGTTCAAGGATGTGGGCTGGGGAGTGGAAAACTACGGCACTGAACCTGATATAGAAGTGGATAACATGCCCCAGGATTATGCCCGGGGTAAAGATCCACAATTGGATATGGCGATCAAGGTTGTGCTCGAAGAGCTGAAAAAAAATCCCCCCTTAAAGCCAGATTTTTCCAATATGCCGGATCTTCGGCTCAGATAGATAGATTTGTCATGAAGGCTCACTCCCAAAAGGTTTGAGCCTTTTCTTGTTCCTTATCGTTGCCCATTCGACCCTTAGCAGAAACTATAGGGATCTGAGATTGTATCAGTCTTGTTCAGGCGCCGGGCTTGCCAGTAATACGTGTGCCTTGCCGGATAGTAAAACTGCCTCTTCTGCCGCGGGAATTGCTACCGCGTCTGCTTTGTGCAGCTTTAATGTTTGTGTTTGGTTAGAAAGTTCCAGATTTCCTTCCAGCACCAACAGAATCTTGGGACCATCAATCTTTGGCAGCTGCGCCACCTTTTCCAACCTAATGCGCGAAAGCATGAAATCCTTTACCGGAACGGAATATGCCGTCCAGCTATCAAATGCATCCTGAACTGGATAGAGCTTGGGGAGATAGGGCTGTTTGCTCATTACCTTAAGCAGTTCCGGGATATCCATATGCTTGGGACTGAGCCCTGCGCGCAACACATTATCACTCTGTGCCATAATCTCGATTCCCGCTCCTTTCAGATAGGCGTGAACGACACCCGCTTCCAGAAATATAGCCTCATAGGGTTTCATGTGGATCAGATTGAGCAGCATGGGAGAGATAATTGATCTGTCCTGAGGATGCTGCAATGCAAGTTTCTTAGCCCACTGGACCTCTGAATCCCACGCGCCCTGTTTGGGAAGCTTTAGCACGTGTTCTCTCAAGCCCGGTAGAACCTTACGGATCAGCACTTCTTGATACAATTGGCTGAATGTCTGCGGATTTGGCTGTGTTTTAAATTCCTGATAAGCCGGGAAAAAGCTTTCCAGCGCAAAATGCTGGAAGATACTTAATATTTCATGGAAATCCCTGATTCCACACAGGGCATAAAAATCCGTCAAAGCCATCATCATTTCCGGCTTGTGATTGGGATCTTTATAATTTCGAATAGGGGAATCAAGCGCAATGCCTGAAGCGTTTTCCCGGGCAAAACCCTCTTTTGCTGTATCCAGAGAGGGATGCACCTGGATCGAGAGTGCTTGTTCTGCTGCCAGAATCTTCAACAAAAAGGGAAAGGAGCGCCAATTTCTGCCCAACCAAACATCCGTGTGTTCCGAGACCACTTTGTCAAAAGCTTTGCCTTCCATTTCTGAAGGTGCCTTAGGGTGTGCAGAGTACCATGCTTCCGCCAGAGCTCCCGGGGTTTTAAGCCCTAAAAAATCTTGGATAAAGCTGTGTGAACCCCAAGCGTAGGGTTGGAGAACGGCTTTAATGATCTGCATAAAAATCTCCTAAAACTGAAAGTAGATAAAGGGTTGGATATCCGCACTACGTGCTTGAAAGAGGATCCAGATGATAAATGCCATCAGCAGGGATTGTAGCGCTAGGGGCAGCTTTACCAGAAAACTTTGATACCGTTTTTCCCAGCTATCCGGCTGCATATGGCTCAGAAAACCAATCAATATCAGCGTGGCGACTATTCTGTATTCAGAGATCCATAGCCGGAACAGGGAAAAATCCATCGAAGAGCTAATGCGAAAGATTATCTCCCAGGCAGAACCGAAACTACGGCTTCGGAAGAATATCCAGCTGAAACACACAAAATGAAAAGTAAGAATCGCTGAGAAGATCCTTATAGCCCTGCTTTGCGCCAGTCTGGTATTGATCCACAGTTTATCCAGAACCAGAGCAATGCCATGCAAGCCTCCCCAGAACACAAAATTCCAGCTGGCTCCGTGCCACAAACCGCCCAGGAGCATGGTTATCATCAGATTCAACTGTTGTCGGAACTTGCCTTTTCTATTGCCCCCCAAGGGAATATACAGATAGTCTCTCAGCCAGGTTGAAAGCGAGATATGCCAGCGGCGCCAAAAATCTGTAATGCTATAGGCTTTGTAGGGGCTATTGAAGTTTATAGGCAGATCAAAGCCCAGAAGCGCAGCCAATCCGATGGCGATATCCGAATAACCACTGAAATCACAATATATCTGCAGGGCATAGGCATATACGCCGATGAGATTCTCCAGGCCGGAGAATAGCAGAGGGTTATCGAATACCCGATCCACAAAATTTATGGAAAGGTAATCTGCTATTACGCCTTTTTTCAGCAATCCGGCAAAGATCAGCACCAGAGCCCTGGAGATGGTATCCCTGTCCAGATATACTTGTTTACTTATCTGGGGAATAAAATAACTGGCGCGGACGATTGGGCCTGCTACCAGTTGGGGGAAGAAAGATACAAAAAAGGCGAAATCCTTGAAGCTATGGATGGGCTTGAGCTTATCGAAATATATATCCAGAGTGTAGCTCCAGGTTTGAAATGTAAAAAAGCTGATTCCCACAGGCAGGAAGATGTTCATCGGTCCCATAGAGCCACCGAAAATCTGGTTCAGGGTATCGATGATGAAGTTCGTATACTTAAAATAGCCCAATGTGCCAAGATTCCAGACCAGGCTCAGTAGCAGCAAGCCTCTTTTGCGGCCGCGATTGCGACTCTGGGAGATTAGTTTTCCCAACATGAAGTTTATAGCAGCGGTCAGTAGCAGCAATATTACAAAGATCCCGCTGGTCTTGTAATAAAAGTACAGAGATACCAGCAACAGGTACCAGGTGCGAGTTTTGGTCCGATTTGCCAGGAAGGGATAAAACAGCAGGATCGCGATGAAGAAGAAGAGGAAGAAGCTACTGTTAAACAGCAGGGGATTGGCAGAATCGTAGGTCAGCGAGCTGACTATTCTATTTAGGACATGCATCTTTATGCGTCTCTTTGCTCACTGAATTTCTTGTAACCTTTGATCAAAGCCTGATAAAACAAATGGCCTTGTAACATATAGCCCTTGGGGCTGAAATGCAGGTGATCCTTAGCTGCCATATTATTTGCCTTCCATTTGGCTATACTGCCTTTACCGCCCATTACTTTATACAGATCCCAATATGCGTGATTATTTTGTCTGGCATATTGGGCGATAATCTCTCCCACCTTTGCTACATTCGGGTTTGCCATGCCAGATTTGTAGGAATCAGGGGCAAGAGTAAATAGCACCGGTACATCGCTGAGTTTTTGTTCCAGATGGCTCATAAAGCTTTCCAGATTATTACGCAGGACGGATTCCCGAAATCTTCCCTGTGCGTCGTTTGTGCCCAAAGATACTACTATTAGATCCGGCTTCAAAAGCTCTGCTTGTTTGAACATCTCTACCGCATCTGCCAGGGTATAGAAGCCCGCGCCATTCACACCCATAGAGTGGTATAGCAGACCCGGCTCATCTGTCTCCAGGCTGATGCCATACAGTTCATTTGCATTTTTTGGCAAAATGATAGTTGCGTTGTTGGTTCTTTCTTCAAAGCCAATATTGTGGATTGAGTATTCGCCCGTTTCAAAGCGGGCAAAGCTCTTAGTCCCAATCTGTTTTGCTGGTTCCAGTGATGCTTCCCGGTTGGCATACAAGAGCGCACTGTCAAACTTGCAATCGATCTTGAAAAAAGAATTGGTCTTGATATTCAATTTTGCCTCTTTTTTGTTGATCAGAGTGTATCCGCTCAAGCTGCGAGGGCTATCCTTGCGGCTAAAAGTTCTATCGGAAGAGATTCTGTAATCATCCGGTTGATTGGTTTTAGCGAGTTTATAGGGAAAGATGAGCCCGCGTCCGGCGTTGCCGAAGTACTTTTGCAGGGCGCTCCGGGCAGTGCCGCTAAAGTAGCCGCTCTGCACGTGAGAATCCCCGATCTGATATACGATTACCTGGTCTCTTAGCCCACTGCGCAATTCCAGCAGTTTCAGATAAAAGGATTGCAATCCCGTGCTGTCATTTTCCAGAACGTTCAATGAAGCATCCAGAAAATCATATTGCTTCAGATAATCGTCGCTATCCAACAACAGATAATAACTCTGAATAAACTCTTCCAGAGTATCCAGATCTTCAGGGTAATCTTTCTCGCTGAACAGTTCGCTGCTATATGCGGATTTCTCGAAGCTAAGCAAAAAGAGTGAACTAAACAGCATCAGAATGATCAGCGTTACTTCTCTTTTTCTCATTTCTCACTTCGTAAAAAATCCACCAGCATTTCGGCGATCTTATCTGCCCCTCGCCGGGTGAAATGGGTATAATCCTTGCCGGCAAGTGGAGGGTTTTGCCCTACGTATTCCAACATCGAATTGTATCCGCCCATAGCTTCATATAGATTCCAAAAAGCACACGCGGTTTCCTGCGCCACTTCGCCCTGGGCTTTTACCAAAAGCGGAATATCCGGAGATGTTTGATATTTGGTTCCCATCTTTACCGAGCGATCCTGCACGCTGATTATGAGAATGGGGGTGTCTCCCAGAGCATCCTGCATGTGCCGGATTGTATTTGTCATAGCCACTTTATAATTGCTGTAGTCTGTATTATCCGGGTTCGTGATATTGCCGCCATATTGCAGGATAACAAGGTCGTAATCAAGCTTGCGCTGAAAATCCTTAAGGATATCCTGATGGATGCGCTGGAAATACAAGCCGGAATAGCCCCGGATAGGGAAGTTATCTACGTAAACCCCGCTCTTTTCAGCAAAGGATACTCCATATAGGTGCACTGCCTTATGGGCATCGAATTCCAGGCGGATGCTTTTCACGGGTTCAGCTACGCTGAGATCCAGCATTTGCAGTTGTGCAGATTCATTGAGCCGGTGGGTAACAGGGCTGCGAGAATCGTAAGACACCGTCACATAAGTACTATCCGGTGCATGGCTATAAAACAGCGAGATGTTTTTAAAAAAGGGTGCACCGCCAATGGTGTCCACCGCTTTATACTCTACCCAAGGTTTATAATCCACATAATACCTGTCGGTCTCCTGCCGGGTTTCGGTAGCTTTTTCTATGGCAGTGGAATCTGCCACCA
This sequence comes from uncultured Candidatus Cloacimonadota bacterium, assembly GCA_964546265.1. GTDB lineage: Bacteria > Cloacimonadota > Cloacimonadia > Cloacimonadales > Cloacimonadaceae > UBA5456. The sequence continues at coordinate 2,677 of CAZJJH010000048.1, read as the reverse complement.
CAAGGCTGTCGGAGGCAAAAAGTGTATCCACGGCTGCCTTTTCGATGATGCGCCTGGCATTGTAATATGGTCTGGGGATAAAGGTATATCCGGTAATCCCCAGGGAGACACCGTAGTTATTGTTATCCATAAAAGAGATCGTTTCCCAATTTCGGGAAAAGCTGTGGCGGATGCTTTGCCTGAATCCTGCCACAATAGATGTGATGGGCATCATACCCACCCCGCTGCCTCCATAAACTCTCTGAAGCGCGTGTCTGAAGGGGGCGGTGATGAGATCCCCTTCGATGATGGAATCGCTAAAATAGGCAATGCGGACCTGCTCGGTTTTGTTAAAGGCTCCCTTCCGGGGGAAGATTGCTTCCTGTTCGGGCACTACGCTCAAAGAACTCATCTTTTTGATGAATGGTTTCAAGGCTTTTTGGGCATGTTCCACCGGTTCCGGTTCCGCTACAGGAAGTTCCGGCTCCGGTTCAGGCGCTTGTAGAGCCTCAAACCAGGGCATTTTACGGATGGAGAAAAAATCGTTGTGCCAGGAGGGCAATAAGTATGCCAGCACTCCCGTAAAAACCGCCGCCAACAAAATGAGGGCGGCGGGTCTGAAAAAATCTCGGTTCATTAATTAATTTTGTGTCCTTCTCTTTATATGCGCAAACTAAAGCCAACACCAAAGAAGCTGTTATCTACCATATAACTCATGGCATCACTTATGTCTATTCCTTCTCCCATCAATTGATAATGGGCATGGATAGCCATGCATTTCCAGGGTCTTAGCACCGCTATTGCTCCACCCTTTAACTGGGAATAGCTCTCTTTTTCATCTTCAGTATTATACTCGAAATTGATGTAATCTCCTGTTGCCACAAGCTTTATGAACGAAAAATCCAGCAGCGAGAGATTTACGCTACCCATCAGAATATTCTCGGTACTTTTGTCAATGGTATCTTCAAAATATTCATTGCGGTAATGATCGTAACCAAATTGTATGCCAAAATAGCGGCTGAATTTTAGGGGAAAACGGAATTCTGCCCCTGTTCTGTTTTGGGGATAGCTGTTGAGATAATTGAGATCCTCAACTAAGTCGTAATCGTATTCAAGCCCCTGGTCCCGGCTCTTCATGAGAAATTTGGCACTGAAGAGCGCTCCGGCTTTGTCCATCAGCAACAGTGGGCGGGAGTCAGGAGATATTCCTTGAAACTCCAAGGGTTCCTGGTAGGGACTGGTAATGCTGCCCAATAGCGCTCCCACTTCCACTTCGTGAGTGAATGGAGCTTCAAACAAGCCGCTGGAAATGTTTGCCGTCAGGTTCATGTATGTAGTGGGTACGAAATAACTGGGTAAGTCGTTATAGGAGTAGTTGATGAATAGTTCTGATCTTTGATTTTTTGTGCTTACTCTTTTGGCAAATTCCCCCCTGAAGCCCTTGTACTGCTCTTTATACTCATCGCTGTATGGTTGGAGGAAGTATCTGTCAATCAGGCACACTTTGGCAAAGAGCCTCAATTCGTCCGGATCCGGTAATCCTAAGCCAAGGCTCATTTCGGTGCTCATCTTAGTGGAGGCATAGGCATCAAATAGGTTTCCTTCCTGGGAGTCATACACATTGTATTCCCCCTCAATTCCAAACCAGGGAATCTTAAGTGTAAGCCGATTACGCGATACCAGCTGGTTAAAACTAAAATTGAGATTTTCATAAGTATTGTATTCTGAGCTGGTAAGCAAACGCAGATTACGCAATAGATGAGAATTATCGTTCTTGGTTCTGCGGGAAGAAGCACCTTTATTGGCGCTTTGGTCAAAGATCGGAGTGCTGCTGGAACTGTTATCCGAATACAAAAATGGGCTTTGGGGCTCCGTCTTCAATTCTACTCCGGGGCTGAAATAGTAAGGCGCCTTAATGTTGTTTGAACGCCAGGGAGTCTGATTGCCATTTGAGGCGGTTGTTACTGCCGTGCAAACCCGATAGCCAATTTCGTCTATACTGAGACCCCGCAAGACGATGTTTTCTGCCAGAGCGCGCGAGAACACGCTGTTGGGTCCGCTTCCGTCGCTTGCCACCTCTCCGGTTCCAGTGCTATACATCACAAACATTTCGTTGCGGCTGTAATTGATGGTGGCAAGCCCAGGAGCACTGCCCCGATAGGAAGAATATGGATTGTCCCGGCAGGCATCAAGAAATACCAGGCTGATCCTGGCTGGGCTAAGTTTTTCGTTCACCCAGTCCATACTTACCGCTTTATGTATTATATCCATCTCATCCGCAAAATGTTCCCGGATGGGCAAAAGATAATTAACACTGTTTATCTGCACGCCATGACCGCTAAAAAAGAATACCACCTCGTCATCTGCGTTTAAGGACTGGGCAAACTTGTTGAATTCACGGTTAAATTCATTGCGCTCCGCGTTTGTGAGCTTTTGCACACTGAAGCCTACTTCTATCAGCGAATTGCTGATGAGTTCAGCATCCGCCACCGGATTCTGCAGAGGGCGGTCTGTATAATCTGAATTGCCCACTACAAAAGCCTTTCGGGCAGAATATGCCATCTGGCAAAGCCCGAGAATCAAACAAAGAAAAACTATTTTCTTCATACTTCCTCCACTTCGCCCATCTTTGGCAGATGCTGGCTAACTGTCAATATTTTTCTTGCTGGGCAATGTCTTAGCCTGCAAGAGAATGGTG
>CAZJJH010000047.1:0-9444 GCA_964546265.1 uncultured Candidatus Cloacimonadota bacterium | reverse complement strand
TAACAATGGCATAGAGGAACGCATCCTGCTGGTGATGGATAAAGATGAAACCAGCATAGTGCACATTCTGGATGAGGATCTGAACATCGTAGAAGAATATAAAGAAGTACCCAGTGCTCAGATACGGCTGGAGCGCAAAAAGCCCAGTTTCCAATTCTCAAATTACATCAAGGCATTCAAGAAAGTGCCATTCGCCTTGTATTTCTATAACACAATTTACGTTTCTATCATCAGCCTGATGGGAGTGCTTTTCACCTCCTTACTTGCGGCTTATGCTTTTGCGAGGATGGAATTTAGGGGCAGAGATTTCTTTTTCTTCCTCTTTCTTTCCATGATGATGGTGCCCCAGCCCATTTATATGATATCCTCCTACGTACTTTTGGATAAATTGAACTGGCTGGATACATATAACGCGCTCATCATCCCCTGGATGGCAAATATCTTTACGATATTCCTTTTCAGACAGCACTTCAAATCTCTTCCCAAAGAGTTGTTTGATGCCGCATCCATAGATGGTTGTTCTACATTTGGGATGCTGTGGCGGATCGTTGTTCCGCTCTCCAAACCGGTGATCGCAACTGCCTCAATCTTCTCGCTAATCTCCAGCTGGAATAGCTTTATGTGGCCACTGGTGATGATCAACCGTCCCGAACTGCGTGTGTTGCAAGTGGGGCTGAGCTATTTCAATCAAGAGGCATCTACGCAGACCACACTGCTGATGGCAGCTTCTACCTTTAGTATAGTACCAATTCTGATTCTATTTTTCTTTGCCCAAAAACAAATCATTGCCAGCTATTCCCGTACCGGCATGAAGGATTAAGCCAAGGAGCTCAAATGCCCAAAGAAATCGATGTAAAAGCCCGTCTCAAACAAAAGAAACCTGCTCAGTATCAAAAACCGGAGCCGATCAAGAAAATGGACGATAAGACAATCAAGCCTCAAGCAATTGTGCCCGTATTGCATAACCGGATTGTGGCATGGTTGCTGTTTGCGGTAACCCTGGCTGTGTATATGAGCACCCAGGCTACCACAATGAGCTTTTGGGATAGCGGTGAGTACGCTACCTGCATAAGCATTCTTGGGGTGCCGCATCCTCCCGGGAATCCATTTTACATACTGTTCGGCAGAGCCATTGTAGCGCTATTTGGTGGTATTTTCAGCCATGCGCTGATAGCCGCCTTCATCTCTGGCTTAAGTTCGGCTTTTGCGGTAATGTTTACCTATCTTTTCACCGTTAAACTGGTAAGCATGATGAAAGTAAAAGCCTGGGAAGCAATTTTTGCCGGTGCAGTTGCAGCCCTATACACGGCTTTTTCGTTCACGTTCTGGATGAACGCGATAGAGGCAGAGGTATATTCCGGACTGGTCTTCTTTGTAAATCTGATCTTGTGGCTTACTCTGTTATGGGTGGAAAAGAGCCGGGATTATGACCATCAGAATATCTTGCTATTCATAGTATATCTGTTCTTTTTGGGTTTCTGTGTTCACCAGACTGCGTTGCAGGTAGCCCCTGCTGTTCTGTTCATCATAGTATATCCCTTGTTGCAGAGTGGCATGAAAAAAGAGAATTTCTGGCTAAAGGTGGTGGGTTATACTTTTGCAATTCTCGCAGGATACTTTATACTGGGTTCTATTGGCAAGAGCCTCTCTATCGACGATTTTGACAAATGGGGCTTTGCCATCGTAACTTTACTGATTCTGGCATACGAATTGCGCGATGTTTTTGGTAAGCGGTTCTGGCTTTTGTCCATATTTCTGGTGCTGATTGGAGTCTCCAGCCACATCTACCTGATGATCCGCGCTGCGGACAGACCCTTCATCAACGAGGGGCATCCCAGCACTCTTAAGGCATTCATTGAGTATGTCTTGCGCAAACAATATGGAAATACCAGCTTTGTAGAACGGAGAGGGAATTTTTTCACAGATCAGATGGGTTACCACTTCTTGCGCTATTTTGGCATGCAATGGTTCCCGGAAGGTATCTTGGCACCGATCGTAAGCAGCGCGTCCGCGATAAGCAAATCGATTGGGGCAATGTTTATTACCCTGCTTAGCTTAGTGGGAGCAGCCTTTCACAGGTACAAAAATAAACACAGCTTTAACTACTTCTTCAGTGTGATTATCTTCACCACCATTATTATGGTTTTTGTGATGAATCTTTCCAATGCAGAAGTGCGGGATAGGGATTACTTCTTTGTAGTGGCATACAATATGTGGGCTGTATGGTTGGGCATTGGTGCTTTAGCAGTAGTGAATCTGGCAAAAAAGGATACTATTCGTTATATCCTAGCTGCAATCATGCTACTTATGCCCATTGGCAATATGCTTAGCCAATATCACACCCATGATCGTTCTCAGGAATATATCGCGCTGGATTATGGGGTGAACTTTCTGAACTCTCTGGAAGAAAACGCCATCATATTTACCAATGGTGATAACGATACTTTCCCGCTGTGGTATGCCCAGGCAGTAGCGGATCCCCATGCCAAAGAGCATATATATCCTGCCGAAGATGTGAACCCTTCTTCAGAATCCCTTGCCGCCATGCAAAGCGCAATGGATTTTAAAAACAGTGCGCTGAAAGGGATCCGTAAAGATGTATCGGTAGCAAATCTTTCTTTGTTGAATACTGCGTGGTATATCCGCCAGCTCCGGGATAAGGAAGGTATTCTGTTTAACAAAAGTGATCGCGAGATAGACGAAATGTATATATCCCGCATCAATAGCGATCTCTACATTCCCGGCACCGAGGCCAGCGGTTCTTTCATTGTGGATCTTGAACCTACTCCCAGCTGGCGCAGCAATGAACCTTTCTACAGAGTATCGGATCAGGCGGTAATGCAGATAGTACGTGATAATTTTGGCCACAGACCCATCTATTTTGCCGTGACCTGCGAAAGCTTTATCGGTTTTGAAGAGTATGCCCGCAATGAAGGAATGGTGGCGAGACTGGTCTCCGAACGCGGTGCTGATCAGGAGAATATATCCCGCTTGCTCTCCAATATCGACAATGTATATGAATATCGCTCCATAGATGACGATAAAGTGTTCAAAGACAACAATATGCGACGTTTGGTGCTAAACTATGGTTCCGGCTTTGTAAGAGCGGCAACCTATTATGCCAATCTGGGCGATGCACAAAAGGCAAATTACTATATAGAACGAGGCAGGGTGTTCATCGACGATGAAATCAAGCTTACAGATTTCTATACCACCATCTACATCAAAACTCAGGATTGGGATTCCTTGGAAGAATTTACTGACCGGGTGATCTTCAAGCATCCCCAGGGCTGGCGTATTTACATCAGCTATGTATTGGCAAATCTGATGGAAGATTCTCCCCAAAACAGCTTCAGATTCTTGGAAAAAGGCTTAACGAGCTTCCCTGGCGAACAAACCTTTGCCGAGATCTTGATTTACTTTGCCCAAGAATCCGATTACGACACAGAATTAGTAGAGCTCCTCAAACGAGTGCGCTCCGTAGTTCAATACGATGTAGATCCTTATATAAATTCAATTTTAAACCCGGAAGGAGAATAGCCCTTTTGCAGAACAAGATATTCACGGTATTGGTGGGCGGAAAGGCCGGTGAAGGCGTAAAAAAAGCCGCACAGGTAATCGCTCACCTGGCGATGGAGCACAATAAACACGTATTTCAAGAAGACGATTATCAGTCGCTGATCAAGGGCGGCCACAATTTTAGTATTGTAAGCATCTCAGAACAAAGGCTATTCAGTGCCTATAAACATGCGGATCTCATTATTAGTTTTGACCAAAGAAGCGTTCAAAAACACAGTGGTGATCTGCTGGCAGGAGGTCTGCATTTCTGTGATGAGGCAGACACAGATGACGATACTTTTCAGAAGCTTCCTTTAGCGCAATTGGTAAAGCAATTTTACCCAGAGCACGGGAACATGTCTTTGGCATCAATAGCCATTTTTTGCGCCATTGTGCAGATCGAAGAAACCCATATGATCCGCAGCATAAGCAAAGAATTCAAACGAAATGTGGAAGAGAACATCGCTTTTGCCAGGGAAGTATATTATAGGGTGCAAGCTCTGGAAATCAAAGCAGCTTTCACCATTGGTGCCCAAGCTAAGGCTAGCGGGAAACTGTATACCGGAAACCAGCTTCTGGCATTGGGCGCTTGGGCGGGAGGTCTGAATTGTTATTTTAGCTATCCCATGACTCCGGCATCTTCCATCCTACACTATCTGGCGATCAAGAGCGAGGCATTGGGTATCACGGTAATGCATGCCGAAAGCGAACTGGCAGCAGCAAATATGGCGATCGGCGCTGCTTTTGCGGGAAAAAAAGCGGCTGTAGGAAGCAGTGGCGGTGGTTTTGCGCTGATGCAGGAAGCTTTTTCTCTTGCCGGCATGGTGGAAGCACCACTACTCTGTTTTCTCTCATCCAGGCCCGGTCCCGCAACAGGAGTTTCTACATACACAGCCCAGGAAGATCTCTATTTTGCCTTGAATCAAGGCCATGGCGAGTTCCCCCGCATCGTTGCCAGTCCCGATAGTTACGAGAGAGCCTTCAGCCTTGCTGCAGAGCTGTTGCAACTGGCATGGGAAAGCCAGAGCCCGGCAATACTGCTTACCGAAAAGCATTTAAGTGAAAGCGCCACAGACGTATTGCTGCCCATAGACGAGATATCTCCCCCCGCAGCGGCAGAAGCTCCAAATACCCCTTACAATCGCTATGAACTTACCCTTTCCGGCATTTCTCCTTTAAAATTTCCCGGTTCCAAAAATTGCGCGGATGAGGATGTGATAAAATGGAATAGCAACGAGCATATGCCCAGCGGCGTACGTACGGATCAGGAAGAACCTATCATGCAGATGAAAGAGAAGCGTTTACGCAAGCAAGAAGCGATTAATCGGCTGAGCAAAAAATTCACCCGAGTGCATCATTACGGAAGTGGGAATCACTTAGTTTTTGCCTACGGCTCTACCGCTCTGGAGCTGAGAGAAGCCCAAAAGTATCACGATTTCGAATTGGTAGTGCCCATCTATCTGGATCCATTTCCAGAGGAAGAATTGCAGCAATACGCAGGTAAACAAGCAATCGTTGTAGAGCATGCCACAAGCCCCAGTTTTGCCAGGCTCCTGAAGGAAAAGCTCCATCTTAATGTAGTAAAAAACATCTTGCGCTACGATGGCAGAACATTTGCACCCAGAGATCTGGCAAAGGCAATTGCGGAGGTGCACAATGCGTAATCTGATCAGTAAAAAAGAAAACACATGGTGTGTAGGTTGCGGAAATTTCGGTATCTTCGCTGCCTTCAGAAAAACCGTTCAAAGCATTGTGGATGAAGGAAATCATTTAGCAGATTTTGTAATGACCTCTGGGATCGGTTGCCATGGGAAGATATTTGACTATTTGGATATATCCGGAATTTATGGCTTACATGGCAGAGCCCTAGCCACCGCACAGGGTATCAAACTGGCAAATCCAGCCTTGAAAGTTGTTACTTTTGGTGGGGATGGGGATAGCCTGGGCGAAGGCTTGGAACATACCCTTTTTGCCGCTAAACGGAATATGGATATCACCTTGATTCTTCATAATAATGGTAATTACGGACTCACCACCGGTCAGGCATCACCACTTTCCAAAATCGGGTATAAGGGTCTTTCCACTCCCAAGGGGAACATAGAGCAGCCTTTCAATGCGGTGAATCTTTTGATTGAAGCCGGAGCCAGTTTTGTGGCGCGTGGATACAGTGCCAAAATTGATCATCTCAGCTCTATCATTCGTCAGGCAATATCCCACAAAGGTTTTTCCTTCATTGAGGTGCTGCAACCATGCGTCAGCTATAATAATACCTACTCTTTATATAACGAACGTTGCCAGATTATGGACAGCATTCCGGAAGATGTTGAAACAGCCAGAAAGATTGCATTGGACGAGACTATTTACCATATCGGTTTGTATCACAAGGTATTGCGTCCGGTTTATCACGAGCAAGTTGAGAGCTCTAACAAGATACTAACTCATGAGCAAAGACTGGAGTATTTACGAAAGAACCAATGAAGAAAAGACCTTTGATCCAGCTGATATTCTTAATCTTCAGCCTGGGCATCCTTACCTTTGTAATCGTGATCGGCAAAAAATCTATTCACAACCTGTGCCCTTACGCACTTGTTTGCTTTGGGGCAATGAAGGGGAATCTGTGGAATCTTAGCCTGGGATTGGCATCCCTCGGCATCTTTTTGGGAATCATCTTCATGATTGCTGCCATGTTTTGGGGTAGAATCTTTTGTGGCTATGTATGTCCCCTGGGCACAATTCAAGAGCTTATCTATTGCCTGCGCAGAAAACGCAAAACTGGTCAGATACCTTATTTTGCCGAGCGCAAGTTACGCAAAATCAAGTATGGGATTTTAGCACTTACTGTAATTCTGGCATTAATGGGATTGGGCTGGCTCTACATGAATTTCTGCCCCATCTACGCTCTATCCCGGCTTCCTGCCTTGGCATTCTTTGGCCTTGGTCTATTAGCGATTATCCTCTTGGGGGGATTCTACCTTGAACGCTTTTGGTGCAGATTTTTGTGTCCATACGCGGCATTGCTGAATATATCGGAAGGTCTCGGATCTCTTATCGGGATTTCCCGAAGCAAGGTTCAGCGCAATCTGGAACGCTGTGTGGATTGCGGGATCTGTTGCCAATCTTGCCCAATGAATATCAATATCCTGGAGGATGAGTATGTGCATTCTCCGGATTGCATACATTGCCTCCGCTGCAGCCAGAAATGCCCCAAACCGGATACTATATGCATAAAGAAGGAACAATGAAACAGATTCTGAGAGTCTCTATCCTGCTGGTATTGCTATTCATCGCTTTCATCCAGATTACCAGCGCCAAAGGAATTTTCTTTAACAAGGCAAAACAGGAAGTATGCCCGGTAAACGCGATCTATATGGAGAATGGCAAGGCAAAGATCGACAGCATCAAATGCATTGGTTGTGGACGGTGTGTGGATGGATTTCTGGCTATACCGGATGACATTCTGCCCCTCGATAGTACTCCTGGCTTGAACGAGGCTCCAAAGAGCCTGGAAGACACTCTCTCCCCGCAGATTGAGACGCCTCCTCAAGATGATAGCATGAAACCGAGCCGGACATCCCCTTTGCCCTCTGATGTCAAAGGTGATGATGAGATAATAGAAAAGCAGGAGGAGAAAGAAAGTGTGGCAGATTCTGCCCGGATCTTCAATATTGTGGATCCCGACAAGTGCATTTCTTGCGGTCTGTGCATAAACGCCTGTCCGGAGGACGCTATCAGCTATGTAGATGGCAAGGCTTATATAGATTCACTAAAATGCATCAATTGTGGTATCTGCATAGGTGCGGAGCCGGGTAAATTCAAGGGTTGCCCGGTGGATGCAATTTACAGTTCTGGACACAAATAAGCATCTTTCTTGTATCCTTGATCCATCCCCGCTACTTGTCTGGACTTTAACACACCTTCATCGTTAGATTCTGCTATGCGCAGGGCATAAATCAACCTCAATATCTCGCTAAAGTAGGGACAAAGCATCGGGCGACCCTCAGTAGCGGAGATCTACAGCCATGACATTTTCAGATAGTGTGGAGGCGGAATTTAGCCACACATTTTTTATGATGTGTTGGATAAGAATTGCTCAACCATCTGATATTATCCAAATGACATGTATATAAATCTCGTACTCGCCTAACGGAAACGTAAGAGAGCCCCAAAAAAAGACCGGCTCAAAGAACCGGTCTCATTATGGTTTATGTATCTTTTTTTTAGTGATGTTTGTGGGTTACTTCTTCTACTATCTGACCATTGCTGATCGAGCGTTTGAAGTAGTAGGTGTGAAGAAGTTTTTGCGCCAGGGGAGAATTCGGGGCTCCCAGGAAGCGTTCGTAAATCTTGAGAACTTCAGGATTCTTGTGAGATTTACGCACTGGTAATGAACGATCTTCTTCATACAGAGCAAGGCCTCTGCGAGCGCGGGAAGCGATGTCGTTGCCATAAGGCTGTCCGCCGCCGCCAACGCAACCACCGGGGCAAGCCATGATTTCGATGAAATGCCAGGGGGATTCGCCTTTGGTTTTCAGGCCTTCACGTACTCGATCCATAACCTTGCGTGCATTTCCCAAGCCGTGTGCAACTGCTACTTTCAGGTCGCCAAATCCGGGTACGTTTACGGTGGCTTCTTTCACGCCTTCCAGACCGCGTACTCCTTCAATATCCACGTTCTCCAGCTCTTCACCGGTTACAAGGGTGTAGGCAGAGCGGATCGCCGCTTCCATCACGCCACCGGTAGCACCAAAAATGGTTCCGGCGCCGCTGTAGAAGCTCATTCCTTCATCTGGCTCTTCCTCTGGGATATTGGCGAAATCGATTCCTGCTTCTTTGATCATGCGCAGGAATTCGCGAGTGGTTAGCACGAAATCTGTATCCTGGAAACCGCTATCGCTAAGTTCAGGACGGCGTGCTTCGAACTTCTTTGCTGTGCAGGGCATGATTGCTACAGAAACGATCTTTGCAGGATCAATGCCGTGTTCTTCAGCATAATAGGTTTTGGAAAGCACACCAAACATGCTCATGGGGGATTTCGCGGTAGAGACGCAATCTGCAAGATCAGGATAGTAGGTTTCCATGAATTTGATCCATCCGGGGGAACAAGAGGTGATGAGCGGACGTTTCTCGCCTGCTTTCAGCTTGGCTACGCATTCGGTTCCTTCTTCCATGATGGTAAGGTCAGCAGTGAAATTGGTATCCATCACGCTGTCGAAACCTATCTTACGAAGAGCGGCATACATCTTTTTGGGAGTTACACTGCCCAGAGGCATACCAAATTCTTCCCCTAAGGATACGCGAATGGAAGGAGCTTCCTGCACGATTACGTGTTTTTCGGGATCCAGAATAGCTTCCCAAACATCGTCGAGCTCGCTTCTTTCCCGCAGGGCTCCGGTGGGGCAATATACTGTGCACTGACCGCAATTCACGCAGGGGCTTTGAGCCATTCCCATGCCAAAAGCGGTAGTTACTTCACTGCCAATACCACGGTCGCTGTTCGTAAGCGCGTACACGGTCTGTACTTCATTGCACACTGTGATGCAGCGCCCGCAAGCGATACATTTGTTGGGGTCGCGAATGATGGAAGGAGAGCTGTAATCTACTTCTTTCTTCACCAGGATGTTTGGCAGGGCATAGGGATCTACTCCGAGGTTGTTTGCCAGGGTTTGCAGTTCGCATTTGTTGTTTGCGGTGCAGGTGGGGCAAACTACTTCGTGGTTGGAGAGAATCATTTCTATGAGGGTCTTGCGATAGGAGCGCAATTTTTTACTATTGGAGTGAATCTTCATTCCTTCGGCTACAGGAGTGCAGCAGGCGCGTTTGGGAACCGGATTTCCTTCCAGTTCAACCACGCAAACACCGCAATTGGCCGTGGGGGGGAGGTCGGGA
>CAZJJH010000046.1:0-9452 GCA_964546265.1 uncultured Candidatus Cloacimonadota bacterium | reverse complement strand
CCCAATTTGCAGGTTTTGGTGATCAAAACAATGAGATTTGCTGAGTAAATGTCCATTGGCTTTCTGCAAATGCTTTTCAGATATTCTTTTCTCTCTTCTTCCATAAGGCGTATCACTTTTAGTGAGAGCGCTTCATCTTCCGTTTCTTAAGATGGCAGGGCAAACCCGGGCTCTTGCCCGGTAGTTCAACGCAAGTTTAGCGCACTTTTGTCCTTAGTTAATGCTGTGGGCATAGGAGAATCCAAAGACAATATTGTGCTAAAGCTGGGACAGAAGATACGGCAGAGTATCGGCGGAACGCCATTTAGATATAATTAGAGCCGGTCGAGAGCCGTAGCTACGGAATTCTTTGTTCACACAATCGATCACCTGGCTCGATACATGCCAGATTTCCACGCTTTAGATACAAAAGCAATCCCTTAATCCGGTGAATAGCTTTGCCGCAAAACCAAGATAAGCAGATGCTGATATTCATAGACATGAAGGGTATAAACCCGCATGAAATCCATTATTTACTAGACACTTAGAGCATGTTCTGTTACTAAGGATTTCTGGTGTAGATGTCAGAGATTAGCTATTTGGAGCTAAGACTAAAATTCCAGGAGCTGAAAAATGAAAGCTAAGGTAGTAGCAATTTGTTTACTGGCAGTAGCGTCATTACTAGTTATGGGCTGTGGCGCAAATAAAAGTGAGAAAACAGAAATCGTCATGTATCAGCAGACAAATCAGGATGCTGATAATTCTCCCGCCCAAGCATCTGAAAATGTATTTGTCCCCTATGATGAACCACCTCAGATTATTGGCTCTGTAAATCCAAACTATCCCGCAAGAGCCAGGCAGCTGGGCATAGAAGGTACGGTGGTTTTGGAAGTGGAAGTATATAAAGATGGTTCATTAGGTGACATCCTGGTAAAGAGGTCTGCCTCAAAGATTTTGGATGATGAGGCTATAGAAGCTGTTAGCAAAGTAAGATTCATCCCAGCGAAAAGCAGCGGGCACCCTGTAGACACCAAGTTGATAATGCCAATTGAATTCAAGCTGCAATCCGGTCACCCTTGACAACAGTAGTTTTAGATGTTTTCGGATAAACGCGCCAATTGATTCTGTTTACAGATATTGCTTCGCCCTTTCGCTTAGTTAAAAGATGTGCAAGCTGAAGAGCAAGCTCAGCTAAGATGTTTTCTAGCCCTGAAAAGAAGCTCTTGGGCGGCTCTGGATGAGGGCAAGGGAAGTGTAAAAGGAGCTTAGCGGCGGCGTATCACCTAAAGAAGTAGCAGCTTGCATCTCAGAAAGTATGGGCTTTTTCTTAAATACTCCGGCTTGGGCTTTTTTCGGCTTAGTCTCAGGCTTTTTCATGGTTTCATGATTGTTCCATTTTTTTGTAAGGGGAGCTTTCCGGTGCTTCTACTCTTCTTGAGGATTATCAGAATAAAAGGCTTGACGAGGATTTAGCGCACAGAAATATTGCATAAAATGAAATCCCTGATTGATCATGAAGCAATTGATATGCTAAGAGCTATTGTTGTTTGTCATGCTTCGGGACCAAAGCGGTAAACATGGGGAATGCAAGGATCTGATAAGCAAGCCCTTGTTCATTGCGCCTGAACGTAAAGCAGTGTATCCCGCTGCTAGTATTTGAAAAGCGGTAGATATGAAAGAAGTCATTGTAGTAGAAGATCTCGTAAAGAGATACAAAGAGCTTGTCGCAGTGAATGGGATCAGCTTTTCTGTGGAAGAAGGCAGTCTTTTTGCTTTTTTGGGTCCCAACGGAGCTGGCAAATCTACCACCATCAATATTATCAATACCTTGTTAAGCAAAGATTCCGGGAAGGTAACTGTAGGCGGATATGAATTGGGCAAGCAGGATAGAGAGATAAGAGAAATCATCTGCTGTGTATTCCAGGAAAATACTTTGGATGAACTGCTCACTGTTCGCGAAAACCTGATTCTCCGGGCTGGTCTGTATGGCATAAGCAGGCATCAGGCAAGCGTTAGGCTGAAAACCGTAGCGGATTTAATGGGGATAAAGGACATCCTCAACCGCCGCTTTGCTAAGCTATCTGGAGGACAAAAACGCCGTGCCGAGATTGCCAGAGCCCTGATGAGCGACCCCAGAATATTAATATTGGATGAACCAACCACCGGGCTTGATCCTCAAACCCGTATTAGTGTATGGGAAACCATTCAAAAGCTGCAAGCTGAACTGAAGATGACCGTATTTCTCACCACTCATTACATGGAAGAAGCAGCCAACGCTGAGATGATGGCAATCATCGATCTAGGAAAAATCGTGGCATACGACAGTCCCAACCGACTAAAAGCCAAATATTGCGCCGATATGCTGCAGGTAGTTCCCAAGGATATGGTCATGATGCGGAATTTTTTGCGGCAAAAGGGCTACATTCCAGTCACTAGCGCAGATATGCTGCAATTGGGAGTAAAAAACAGCCTGGAAGCCTTTGCACTGTTGAAAGAGATGGAAGGGCAATTCCGCTCCTTTGAAGTTCATCAAAGCAGTATGGATACCTTGTTTATAAACATTACCGGCCATACTATCCGGGATGGGGATTAAAAGGAGAAAATGGCTATATGAATACTTTGGCAATACTGACCTTGCGAAACATCAAGATATACCTGCGCGACAGGCTGAGCGTTTTCTTTTCATTTCTTTCCGCCCTTATTATTATCATGCTTTATGCCTTGTTTCTTAGAAACAACATGGTGAAATCCATTGCCTCGGAAGCAGGCGGCCTTCTTCATGTCCCCTGGCTGGTTGATAGTTGGCTGGTAGCCGGGCTGATCGTAGTTAATTCCATCACTGTATCTTTGGGGGTTTTAGGCTTGATGATTTCCGACCAAACCGGGAATCGCCTGAGAAGCTTCCTGATCTCTCCCGTAAGCCGCAGAACCATCGTATCCGGATACCTGGCAGCGGCATGGATAGTAGGCTCCATATTAACATTTTTCACCTTTATCGTGGGCGAGATATATATCGTGCTGAATGGCGGAGAACTGCTTTCCTTCATGGGAATGCTACAAATTGCGGCTCTGATATTGCTCAACGTGTTTTCCAACACCAGCCTCATCTTCTGCGCTGTGGCAGTAATGAGATCCGAAGCCGCTTTCCAAACATTCTCCACTATTCTTGGCACAGTGATTGGTTTCCTTACGGGGATTTATGTACCAATCGGAGTTCTCTCGAATTCTATCCAATGGTTCACAAAATTCGTTCCCGCCACCTATGGCGTGGCACTCACCCGACAGGTTTATTTAAAAGAACCAATCACCCAGATGTTTACCGGGGCTCCCCAAACAGTTGTTACAGGTTTTGAAAAGTATTTTGGTTCCAGAGTCTTCTGGGGAGAATTCCAATGTCCCCCATATCTAATGGTATTGATTCTCCTTTTATCCGGTATCTGCTTCATGGGCATTTCCGTAATCATCATCAGCAAAAAGAAATAAGCTGCATTATGGGCAGCGGATGGATTCTTACAAAAGCTGATCCCGAAACAAAACTCACCTGCCGGTTATTGGCAGAATTCTTGATCGTCTATACATATTTTATCTGATCACGAGTATCCTATCTATGTAAGATTTGGCAAATTGATCCTGTGTTTTGATGAAATACACTCCATTGGCAGGGAAATCACTTGCCCGCGGAAGCCCCAAAGCAGTAAAGACGATTTGGCCCTTGAGGTTGTACACCTCGACCTGCTTTAGGTTCAGATTTTGCTTCGTGCGTAGAGTCGCTTCGCCCCGGAGGGGGTTGGGATATAGCCCAAGTCCCGGCAGGGAAGGGCTTTGCACATCATCAATATTTGCAATTGGCTGAGTAAAAAGCTCCTGAGTATCAAAAGTCATTGCCTGTAGCGCATGAGCCGGTCCATATGGATCTGCAATTGCCCAAAGAACCTGTTCCAAGGCCGGTTGATATTGGATCATCATCAAGTTGTTCTGTGTGGCTCCTGCGCCTTGCATTATCTGCCATTGCCGCTGAGCATCCACTTCAGGATTCACTGCCAGGGAATCTATGATGCGTGCGTAACGGTAGCAAGGCACGGGATTTATCAATTTACGAAAATGATTTGTCGCCGCAAGGTTGGAGCCTGCCAGATCACTCATCTCCCCCACTACTCTGCGCTCGCATCCATTATTGTTTGTCTCGATGATCACCGCGTTTGAAGAATCTGGCCATTGCTGTACATTATGGATTATGCTGCCGGATAAGTGGTTTGCTGTAGCCAGGGCCGTATATAGATCTTCAGGACTGTGACTGCCATTCCCATCGTAATCTATGCGCTCTAAACCGCTGCGAATGTTCAGCAACACTGAGCTCAGGTCCTCTGTGTTCTGATTGGGATGCTGATTGCCAACATTCATAAAAGCTGCCGATTTGCTCTGGCTGATAGCAGATAACGCGCCGATCAAGCCCGGATACGTAAAGCTTATCCATTTCTGCTCATCTGGCTCAGAGGGGTGGTGAACAACCATCAGGGGATTTGCAATCAGCGCGGTGTTGCGGTTCCAATCCAACAACCTGGTAATTGTCAGACTACCCTGTAAAGCAGGGTCATTTTGCGTTGCAGCACCCCAACTGGATAAGGATGAACATCCCAAAGTAAGATCCCTGATGTGTCCGGTGCCCAGATCCACAATCGCATTTACAAAAAGGAGATCATTCACACCAATATCCCGCTGCAAATTCTGATGATACATATCCACCTGGGAATCCTGCAAACCCGCCACCATCCCGGTGATCTCATCCAAATAGCGGGTGTCGCTTATGTAGTGATCCAGATAGTAATTTAGTGCATAATTGTAGGTAGCCACGCTATTATTTGCCGCGGTTGTAAATACATAGTTACGAAACACATACATTATGTTCTCTGCCATCAGATATCCTGTGGCATAGCCACGCTCATAGTGATTTCCCCACACATGCAATATGTAGCGATCTTCCACATATGTGATCTGACCATTAACTTGCGCCGAAAGCACTTGACCAAGCAAAATAAGAAACATAAGTATAAATATTTTAGTTTTCATATCGTTCCACCTCTGCGCCGAATATCGATCACTGCCAAAGACAGTCAAGATATTTTCTTTCGCTATTAAAGATAATCCATCCGAGATTGTAGCATTTTTATAATTCAGGGCTGAGGAATGGAAGCGCAGGAATCAGTGCACGTGTGTCGAAAAGGCCTTGAAGAGCGCAACATGGGGAAGAAATCATGTTTGTTTCCGGAAACGATAAAGTTGCCTTATTGGAATAATCTTGAACTTCAGGCAGAAAAAATTCTGTTTTTCCCTAAGCGGCTTTTTACAAAAAAACAAAAAATCAGCTAACAGTTTATCAATAGCTTGATTATCAATGGTATAAAAAGTCAATGGAATCAGCAAACGATGAATACTGGTTTGGTATGAAGTAAGGCATGCAGGAGCATATAATCCTGAAGAAACTTTGTGCTCGATTTGCAGTTTTCGGTGACCTAAATGGACAGAAAAGAGAGCTTTAAAAAAACCACTTTCCCCAGATTTGCAAATTTCGGTGACTCTTTATATAGTTTATACAGAGATTCTGTACAAGCAGCTATTAAAAAAAATGAATGGCGGGAAAGAAAATCATTGACAGAAACCATGGTGTATTTAAAGTGAACATATGTTCATTTCCCTATCTTGTTCAATAGTGTGTTATTGCACGATCCGATTGTGATTTATGCCTTGTATAAAAGGTAGCTGATACATTAGGAAATTCAAAGGAGGAATTATGCCGAATCGTGATGGAAGCGGACCCTTTGGAGACGGACGTCCCGGGCGCGGCTTGGGCAATTGCACTAATTCGCGCAGGAGCGTTTTCTCCTCTCAGAACAATAAAACTTACAGTGGAAGAGGCTATGCAAATGGTGGTGTAACACTTTTGGTGGATGCCTTAAGATACTTTTTTAACCGACAATCAAGAAACAGGAGGTAACAAATGCCTGGATACGATGGAACAGGACCATTTGGTGACGGTCGCCCCGGAAGAGGCTTAGGTCCCTGCGGCAGATTTGATTCCACTACTTTAAGGCGTGGTTTTGGATATGGCAGAGGTCGCGGTCGCGGTTTCGGCGGCGGTTTTGGATATCGTTTTCGTGGTTGGGCTTATGATATGCCGGTTGCATATTACAATCGCGAACCGGTGTACAGCTACAGCAAGGAAGACATGCAAGCGCAAAAAGCAGAATTGGAAAAGCAGCTGCAATGGCTCACCGATCAGCTTAGCAAGGATGAATCATAAATTCTTGGGTAATCACTAAATCGGGAGGCACTATTTGCTGCCTCCCGAGGCTTTTATGCATCAAGATATCAAACACTGCCACAAGTGTGCACTCTCGTTAAGTCGCAAACACGTAATTCCAGGAGAAGGAAACCTCAGCGCAGGGCATTTCTTGATCGCTCAAGCTCCCGGAGAAATGGAAGATGAAATGGCAAGGATGTTTGTTGGTCCATCCGGGGAAGTATTTTGGCGTTTACTTTTAGATGCTGAAGCGGATATTCAGGATGTTTATATGACGAATCTGCTAAAATGCAGATTACCCAGGAATCGGCGTCCCAAGCAGGCGGAAATCCAAGCCTGCTCCGAATATCTTTTGCAAGAGCTCAATGAAGTAAAACCGGGCGTTGTCTGTCCCTTGGGTTACTACTCCACCAAATTTATCTTTGAATACTTCAAATTGGGTGTTTTCAGTAAAGAAGAGTATCCGTCTCTTTTGGGAAAAG
This sequence comes from uncultured Candidatus Cloacimonadota bacterium, assembly GCA_964546265.1. GTDB lineage: Bacteria > Cloacimonadota > Cloacimonadia > Cloacimonadales > Cloacimonadaceae > UBA5456. Next base: position 2,693 of record CAZJJH010000046.1, on the reverse strand, counting down.
CTTTTGTGCATAGCAGCTTTATCGCGATCCCATTGAGCCACCCCACTTCACTGATTCATCATCCAAAATATTACTCGATTGCCAAAGAGCGCTATTATAGAGCATTTCACTTGCAACAATGCAAATGGTTTGAACTATGCCCCATTCGCAGATATACATTGATGAGAAAGATTAGTTTTTACTTTACAGATCGCTTTTGCTTGGGAGATTGGACCAAGTGTGAACGGTATAAACTGGAATCCGCCGGAATTGAACATCCGGATAGTTTATTACCTGACGGCAGAATAATAAATCTCTGATAGGAGAAACAAAATGAAATACCTTTTTGGACCCGTACCCTCGCGCAGATTGGGAATCTCCCTGGGAGTGGATTTGGTACCCCATAAAGTCTGTAGCCTGGATTGCGTATATTGCGAAGTTGGCAGGACTACCTTACTGACTATAGAGAGAAAAGAATACATTCCCATAGCTGAAGTAATTGCTGAGTTGGATGAATATCTTGCCACTAAGCCCAGCCTGGATTTCATCACTTTTTCCGGACAGGGAGAACCAAGCCTGAACAGCGGACTGGGCAAGGTAATCCGACACATAAAAGACAACTATCCTTCATATAAAGTGGCTATCCTCACCAATGGCACTCTGTTTTGGGATAGCGCTTTACGCCGCGAAGTAGCCCCCGCGGATGTGATTTTGCCGGATCTGGACGCCGTAAGCGACACAGTATTCAAAAAGATAAATCGTCCCCACCCGGATCTGGATAACTCGCGGATAATTGAAGGTTTAAAAGCCTTGAGGAAGGAATTTAAGGGAAAGATCTGGATGGAGGTTTTTCTGATTGAAAAACTCAACGACGGTGAGGACGAGTTGGAGAAAATAAAGCAGACGCTTCTGGATATCTCCCCAGATTTAGTTCAGTTGAACTCCCTGGATCGGCCCTCGTCAGAAGCTTGGGTAAAGAAGATGCATCAAAATCGCCTGCAGCAAATAGTGGAATACTTTGCCCCGCTCAAAACTGAAATCATAGCCAGCCCGCAAAGCCGAACCGAGGTTAAAAGCTTCAGTGGTGATATTGAGAATAGCATTCTAATGACCATCAAGCGCAGACCCTGCACTGATAATGATCTCTGCACCATACTGAACATACACATCAACGAGCTTAACAAATACCTGTCCTCTCTTTTGAGTGAGGGCAAGATAGAAAGCATACACCTGGATAGAGGTGTTTTCTTCAAACTAAAAGAAAGCTGAGGAACTCTCGACCCATTCATCAGCTATCTTCTGCTTAGGCTAGTTATCTAATGCTCTGCAAGTTTTTTAGGGATATGGAGCCTTCCTGCCAGATGAAGCTGCCCTTCTCACAAGGGAACTGGGGACACTGGGCGCAAGTTGAGTAGCCCTGGGATAGGGCGCAATTGCGTATTTCACAAATCGCGCAGAAAGAGATTTGCCTGCCTTTGCTCAGGCAACCATCACATTTAAGTTCTTCCAGGCTGAGCTCTTTACCAAACTGCTCAAGATAATTCACTTGATGGCGTTTCAGAGTTTCAATATCATTATTCTGGGTAGCGATAAATGCCTCACATTCCCGGCAATCCATGCCGCAGGGTGAATACTTATTCATCTCAATACTCCTTATTGCGCCATTTTTTGTGTTCTAGCTCCAATGTCAAGTTCATGCTAATGTGCTTCGGGTTCAAAAAGACTTGACCTGTATGTAAAGCCAAAAAAAATGCCTCAGATGAAGAAAGTACTGATAATTTGCACCGGAAATTCCTGCCGCAGTATCATGGCGGAAGGTCTTGTGAATCACTATTTGAAGGATGATTGGCAGGCATTTTCTGCCGGAACGCATCCCTCGCATGTTCATCCCTATGCCATCAAAGCTTTAGAAGAATTGGGCATTGAAACCGGCTATCTAAGAAGCAAATCCATCTCCGAGTTTTGGGAAAATGAAGATCTGGATCTGGTGATAACCGTTTGTGATCATGCTCAAGAAAACTGCCCCGTATTCTATCGAAACATCCCCCGGATCCACATCTCCTTTCCGGACCCTGTGCGCTATGGTGCATGGGAAGAAGAAGCTGCCATGGTCGGTTTTCGCGAGGTTAGGGACGATATCAGTGCCCGCTTACTGCCAGAACTGAAAACCAATGAACCTTAACAATCTGCAATACAGAATTAGTTACTCTGCCAGAAGGAAGAAACTTAGTTTCAAGGCGCTGGATGCCACACATCTGGAAGTTCTGGCTCCGGTAAGCATGAGCAAGCAACATATCGAAACAGCAATAGTTCAAAACATAAGCGCAGTAAAGCGCATCCTGAAAAATGTAAATGACAGATACTTAAGCATCAATTATCGGGATGGCGTAGAAGTTCCATACCGGGGCAGAGAGATTACTCTTCTTTACCGGGATCTGCAGGGCTTGAGCTGGCAATACCTGGCGGACGAAGCCACACTTGTGATAGAGCAAAAGTATCGGATAAAAAGTGATAGTGTGCTGAAGGATTTTTATGGCAAACAAGTGCAGCTAATTGCGTATCGCTGCCGGGAACTGGCCACCAGCTTAGAGCTCCCCCTGAACAGGATCAGTCTGCGCTGGACTGTCTCCAGATGGGGCTCCTGCTCATCCTTGAAAAATATAAGCCTCAGCAGCTACCTGATCATGGCATCCCCAGAGATACAAGACTACGTA
>CAZJJH010000045.1:0-9454 GCA_964546265.1 uncultured Candidatus Cloacimonadota bacterium | reverse complement strand
GAAATTCTACGCCAATACAGAAGGAAGCTACAGCCATACCACGGTTTATAACACTCTACCCCTGATGCACGTAATCGCCGCTGATGGCGGGCAAATGCAATCCCGCACCTGGCCGGGACACATGAGCGCGGGCAGAGCAGGCTTTGAGCTCTTTCATGAGCAGAAATTCTCGGAGAATACCCAGCGGATCATGAAAGAAGCAATTGACCTTTTGAAGGCACCGGTAATAACCGAAGAAAGCGCTGATATCATCATTGGCGGGGGACACCTGGCACTGCAATTGCATGAATCTGTAGGTCACGCTACAGAGGCGGATCGCATCTTCGGGCAGGAGATATCCTATGCTGGTAAAACCTTTGTAAAACCATCAATGTTGGGGATTTTCAAATATGGTTCTGATATCCTGAATATCTATAGCGACAGTACTGATACACGCGGCTTGGGATACCACCCCATGGACGACGAAGGAGTGCCCGGCAGAAGAGTGGATATCATTAAAGACGGCATTCTGGTAAATCAGCAAAGTTCCAGGCATATCGCGCATAAACTGGGGCTGGAGCCTTCTTCAAATATGAAAGCCTCGTTTGCGGACGATTTTCCCCTGGTGCGCATGACCAATCTCTGCATTGCGCCGGGAAAAGGAAGTCTGGCAGAGCTGATCAAAAACACAGAACACGGTTACTACCTGGATTTCACCAAGACCTGGAGTATAGACGATAATCGTAATAACTTCCAGTTTACCACGGAGATCGGCTATAAAATCCACAATGGGGAGATCACGGGAATCGTAAAAGAGCCGACTTATTTTGGCATAACTCCGCATTTCTGGAACGCTTGCGACGCTATCTGCGGCGAGGAAGAATGGCAATACCACTCTACCTTCCATTGCGGTAAAGGCGAACCGGGACAGATCATGCGGCTATCCCACGGCGTGGCTCCGGCGCGGTTCAAAAATATAAATGTAAGCGTCAAAATGTAAAAAATATCCTTACTATTCAAAAGGGGCAGTGCCAAAGGCTTTTCTGGTATTGCCCCTGTATTTTTGAAGCAATTCTGCGCAGTTCTGAAAATATTTATCTTGTCAGGAATGCCACGATTATTAGAGTGGAAAAAGTGACAAAAAAACCGATGGAGGTGGAAATGTTCTCCCTTTACCTTGTAGTTATATTTGCCGTATTTGTGGTTCTGTTTATAGCCCGCGGCATCATAGTAGTACGCCAGGCAGAAGTAGTAATAATCGAGCGGTTGGGGAAATACTATCGTACCCTGCCCAGCGGCTTACACATCGTGATTCCCATCTTCGACAAAATGCGCCCTATTCACTGGCGTTATAATAAGACCGATTACCGCGGTAATGTGGTTGTAGCTCAAAAGGTGGAAAACCGCATCGATCTGCGAGAGAACGTTTACGATTTTCCCAGGCAGAACGTGATTACCGCGGATAACGTTTCTATGAATATCAATGCGCTGCTGTATTTTCAGATCACAGATCCCTATAAAGCCGTTTATGAGATCGGAAATCTGCCGGAAGCTATTGAAAAGCTGACCCAAACATCCCTGCGTAACGTGATTGGCGAGCTTTCGCTGGATCTCACCTTCACTTCCAGAGATTCCGTGAATGCCAAGCTGAGAAACATATTGGACGATGCTACGGATAAATGGGGTGTGAAAGTAAACAGGGTAGAGCTTCAGGAAATCCAACCCCCCGAAGAGATTCGCAACGCCATGGAAAAACAAATGCGTGCGGAACGGGATAAGCGCGCCAAGATCCTTACTGCAGATGGAGAACGAGAATATCAGATCCGCGTGGCAGAAGGCGATAAACAAGGTAAAATTGCCCGCGCAGAAGGTGAGGCACAAGCCAAACTCTTGGTGGCGGATGCAGAACGCAAGTCCATCCTGCTGGTAGCGGAAGCCCTAAAAGAATCCGGAGCAGATCCCGCCCAGTATCAGATCGCGCTCAAATACATTGCTGCTTTTGAAAATCTGGTGCAAAAAGGCGATAAAACCGTAATCCTGCCCTATGAATCATCCGCACTGCTGGGCTCGGTGAAAACAATGGCAAACCTCTTTGGCAAAGAAGGCCCCGCTATTTAGCTACAATGCGGGCTAATAAATGTAATAATTAATGGCGGTTCTCTAACCGCCTATTTTTTTCTTGTCCTGGCAGGGGATGCGACGCTCTTCCCTGCCCACGGTGTTTCCACTTAAGCTCCCGGGGACTTCCCCGGCACTGCTCAGGAAGGGCTCAAAAGACTCATCTGAGCCTTGCGGGAGACCAATACACATAAGATACTGACCCAGGCTTTGCTGCAGTGGTGGGTTATTTATAATAATACAGCTGTTGCGCTTTTCCTTCAGCTGCCTCGCTCAGAGTGTAGTAGCCCTTGCCTTTGGCGTCAAAACAGATTGCTTCTCCCTGGGGTTCCACGATGTAGGGCAGATCTTTGCTTTTGCCCGTGAGAGCCTTCAACACGGTAGATCTTTTGCGGAATCTGCGGATTCCGGCGTAGTTTTTTACCAGAATGTATTTTCCGTTGGCAGAAATATCGGCGGCGGTTACCCAATTCATTGGCATCTCACCCAGCTTCTGAGCGGTGAGAATTTTCCCTGTGGCTTGGGGATACGGCAGAATGTATATTCCCACTTTTTCCTCACGCTTGGTGATGATGTAGATATCTCCGCTTTGGGGCTCCACAAAGAATGCTTCTGCATCGCGGGCGCCATCGCTGTACATAAAATCTATCTTTTCGTATTCCGAGATCAACAGCAGGCTGTCACTAAGCTCGGGCTCCGGGAATTTGTAGAAACTGAGATGTTTGTAACGGGCGTTGTTGTCGCCGATCTCGCCCACAAACAGGTAGGCTTGGTTGTTTTCAGGATCTCTGGCACTGGCAATCTCTTCCCAATCCCTGTTGGTGGCGTTTTCCAGGGCTATCTCAGCCCGAATGTTTCCCAGTGTGTCGATGGCAAACACGCTGCTTTCTCCGCCCGAATCATTGTGCGTATAAATGATATTTTCATGCAACAAAGAGCGGGCGATGCCGGATGCTTCGGGCACTCGTTGAGTTTGCAGGGTGGTAGTAATGGGTTCTTTGGCAAACAGCAAGGCATAATACAAGCCCAGCATAATGATGGCCAGGATAAAGATTCTTTTTGGCATGTTTCCTCCATTATCTGTCATTGGCAACAGCTCCGATAGCGCTGAGGCGCAGCAAGAGTGATTTGCGTTTGCTGCCCTCGCCCAAGCTTAGATCGCTGATCAATACTTTATTTGCCGCGATTGTTTCGTCTTCACCCTCCGGCGTGGGTCTACCGATTCCCCAGAGAGCGTGTAAGGCGTAAGCCTTGCCTTCCATAGAGCCCAAATAGAGCATGATGTGACCCGGCATTCTTAAAAAACTTTGTGCCGGCAAGGCTTTTTCTGTTATGGTTCTTTCTCGCTCTGCCGCATTCTCAGCAGGGTTGAACTCGTGCAAGAGCTTCACCGCGCTATTTTGAGCAGCTCCATTGCGGGGTAAATAGATGCCAAAGCACTTGAATATCTGCTTGATCAGCCCGGAGCAATCGTATTCTGCATTGAGGTCTCCCCAACCATAAGGCGAATTCAACGTGGAAAAAGCCAGTTCATACACATTGCGTGCGTTATAGGGCAAAAAACCTTCATGAACATCCCGCCTGGCAATATAGGCTGTAGATTCATCGGGCATTCTGATCCCATACACTAAGGCTTGCTCTGAAACCACAGGGAATGAACTGCCCAGGCGCGCAAGACCGATATAGCGGGTGCGGGCGGCGTCTTGATAGATGTCAGTTTTATTCTGGGTGCATATTACAAAGCGTTTTGCCTGCAGATAGTTTAGCCACTCTACGCGGTTTTTGATGGTCAGATCTTCTTTCCAAAACCATCCTGAGGAAGCTCTGCCGGCACCGAACGCCCATTTGCCATCGGCAGAATCGTGATAAAGAACCAGGGCATCGGCAATATCGAAACCGCTGTTTTGCATCTGGTCGAATTCCGGATTCAAGGATTCTCCGGTTAGAATGCCGCTGTAAGGGATTAAGCGCTGATTTGTAAAACGGATGGGGAAGGCAAAGCGCACTTGCTGAACGGGTTTAATCTTATTCACATTCAGTGTTTGTTTCATTGCCTGCCAAAAAGCTGGCGAAGGCTTTTCTCCATTGGGGAGATATTTTCCACTACCTTTTGCCATATAGTAACAATCGTTGATCTGTTTCTTCAGATTCGCTCCGTTGATGATGGCAGAGCTCTGTTCGATCTGTCCCACAAAGCCTTTGCGGTTCATCTTCCGGTTCAGGTTTGTGATTTCCAGGGGGCTCATGAATAGGGAATCCGGAGCCGGATGCCGGGCAATCCAAAATCCCGGACGTCGCATGTCAATCGGGACCAGGGGTGGGTTCTCACTAAGAGCCAGGTTGCTTGATGCCGCAAGACTTAAGCTAAACATGGCAATATAGAGCCCCCAAACCGTAAACAAAACCAGCCGCTTCATAGATAGCTAATCAACTATTCTATCCAGAACCGGAAGCATTTCATCCAGGAAAGCCTGATAGCGATTTTCCATAATGGCACGGCGCGCCATGCTCATCAGTTCTTGATAAAAATGCAGGCTATGGATGGTGGCAAGCCGCATGCCCAGAATCTCATTCATGGAGATCAGATGGCGGATGTAAGCGCGGCTGAAATGAGTGCATGCGTAGCAGGTGCACTCGGGATCAATGGGCGCGAAATCCTCTTTATAGCGTGCGGCTTTGATGATCATCTTACCATGTCTGGTAAAGATAGAGCCCTTACGCGCGTTGCGGGTGGGCATCACGCAATCGAACATATCCACTCCGCGGGCGATGTTGTTCAGAAGATCAGAGGGAGTGCCCACACCCATCAAATAGCGGGGCTTCTCTTTGGGCAGGATATCGTTTAGGAACTCGGTGATGCGAAACATGTCTTCCTTTTCTTCGCCAACTGCCAGACCTCCGATTGAGTATCCGGGAAAATCCAGATCCATCAGCGCTAGGGCGGATTTTTCACGCAGGTCTTCGTAAACGCCACCTTGCACGATGCCAAACAGCGATTGATTGGCATGGTTTGTGAATGCTCTTAAGCCTTTCTCTGCCCATCTGAGGGTCGTTATTAAGGATTTTTCCACATAATCCCGGGTGGTGGGATAGGGGGGACATTCATCGAAGCTCATGATGATATCTGCTCCCAGGGCTTCCTGTATCTCCATTACCGATTCCGGGGTGAAATAATGCAGCGAGCCATCGATGTGGGAGCGGAATTTTACGCCGTCTCTGGTGATCTTGCGCAGGGCAGCCAGGCTCATTACCTGAAAGCCGCCGCTATCCGTAAGCATCGGTCGGGGCCAATTGATGAATTTGTGCAAGCCCCCGGCTTTGCGGATCAATTCGTGACCTGGGCGCATGTAGAGATGGTATGTATTGCCTAGAATGATCTGCGCGTCTGTATCCATCAGCTCTTGAGGGCTCATCGCTTTTACGGTTCCCAAAGTGCCAACCGGCATAAAAACCGGAGTTAATATCTCACCGTGAACGGTTTGCAGCCTGCCGGCACGCGCTTTACCGCTGGTGGCTTCCAGTGTATAAAAGGGCATATTACCTCGTGTAAATAAAACGGGTGATGAGCTTCGAGATATCTGAATAAAAAGCGAATAACATCAACGATATTAGCAGGATAAAGCCTGCCCGCTGCAAGATATCCTGCACTCTGAGCGGCAATGGTTTGCCCACTATTCCTTCGATGAAGGCAAACAAGATGTGTCCGCCGTCTAAAATCGGGATTGGGAGCAGGTTCATCACCATGAGAATCAAACTAATTGAGCCAAAGAACAGGATCAAAGAGCCAATGCCTCGTTTACCCATCTCAGAGCTCATGGATGCCATCATAACCGGGCCGCCCACGCTGTTCTTGAGTTGCGCGGGTTGTTTTACCAGATTGAAGAGGGCAGCGTAATTCATATAGATAAAATTGAAGGTGGAAATACTTCCCAGCCGGATGGCTTCAAGGGGGCTATAGTTCAGAGATTCGCTGATGGGCATGTATTGGCTGATTCCGATCATAGGGCCTTGCCCGGCGGCGATGTTTTCTTCCAGGCTGATCTTGCGCTCAAACAGCTCTTCGCCACGTTTGATCAGCAGATTCACTTCGCCTTGTCCGGCAGCCATAATTTGCCTGCGCATCTCATACCAATCCGCTACTTCGAGGCTATCGACCATGATGATTTGATCCATGGGTTTCAGCCCTGCCCGCCATGCCGGCATGCCGGAAAACACTTCACCGATATGAGTGGTAACCCGGGGAATCAGGCTGCGCATCAGGGAGTCCTTCAAAGCAGGTGCTACCGAAAGTTGAAGTGCTTTTCCCTCGCGGGAATAATGGACTACCGGCTCTTCAGCAGAGGCAAATTCTATCAGGAAACGATTGAAGCCGCCTATGGGTTTATCGTTAACCGCCAAAAGGGAGTCTCCGGGGGCGAAATGCTCTGCCCATATGCCTTCTGCACTGGATATAACGGGGCTGATATCTTCCAGCTTTTGGGGAAAACTGAAAGCCAGCATAAAAAGTAACAAACCTAAAAGTAGATTGGCAAAAGGGCCGGCAAAGATGATTAGGGCACGCTGCCACCATTTTTTGTGGCGGAACATCTCGTCGCGCTCGAGCTGTTCATCGGTTTCTTCTCGATCCTCACCCTTCATTTTTACGTATCCACCCAAAGGTATCCAGGCAATGCGATATTGCACTCCGCCCCGCTCAAACTTAGCAATTGGCGCTCCAAAGCCAATGGAGAATTTTTCTATTCCCACTCCAAAAGCACGCGCGACCAGGAAGTGCCCCAGTTCGTGGATGGTAATCATCAGCCCCAAGGCAACCAGCATCAAGAGCAAGGAGAGCATCAGGATTGCTTTTTACTAAGGGTGATAGCGATGTAGGAGGCAACATCGGTGGAATAAGATCCGGTGCCAAAGCCGGCATCGTAACCCAACTCTATGGCAAGTTCGTGGGAGATGCGTGGACCGCCGCAGATAAAGAGCATTTTGTCCCGCAATCCTTCTGCCTCTGCCAGTTCGATCAGACGCGTAAGATTTTGGATGTGGATATTCTTCTGTGTTACCACTTGGGAGACCAATATCACATCGGCATTTAGCTCCCTGGCCTTGGCCAAAAGTTCCTCAGAGGGAACTTGCGCACCCATATTGACAGCATTGAAGCTTTGATAGCGCTCCAGTCCATAGCGATGGTTGTAACCCTTCATATTCATGATGGCGTCGATGCCCACGGTATGCGCATCACTTTCTATGCAAGCGCCTACAACCGTGATTTCTCTGCCCAGATGTTCTTCCACATAACTGTCAGTAGCCTCCATATCCATTACCGGTGTTTCCACTACTTTAACTTTTATCTTGGAGAGATCCACGCCGGCGCTGGTAGAGGCGTAAGCAATAAAATGGGTAAAACCTTCCCCCAGATCTCTCATGCAGGTGATTTCGGCATCATCAAAGGCCATGGAAAGGATCAATACCCGGGCAGCTTCCTTGCCTTGGGCGTCGCAGGGAACAGGGAGCGCGAAGGAAAGCTGGATTTTTCCGTCGTTGAGTGTATCTCCATATGGTTTTACTATCTTATTCATAATCCCAGCTCCTTCTTCATTTTTTCCATAAAGGGGTTGTAATAGTCTTCAGAACACTCAAACACTCCTGCAAGTCCCTTGCCACCGTTTTCCGGCCGTTTGATTTCCGCAAATTCGCCGGTTGCCATAGCGTTGAACAAACCCTCTCCCGCTACCCGTTCCAAAAATTCTGTAGCCTGCCCCAGAACTTCATTAGCGCGCTTGTTGATGAAGCTGTCTGGACTCAATTGGATGTTTTCGCTCAGATCTTTTACTGCTTTGAACATATACTGTGCATTTTCTATGGCCAGAGACCGATCCACCAGATGAGGTGTGTGGATGGCTTCCGTCATCATGCCCAGCAGTTGTACTCCCTGTCCGGTTAATTGTCCGATAAAATTGAACATAGCGTCCATGAGGTGGGTTTTGAAGATGTTTCCGCTGGCAAATTTGGTGGGCGGCATATACTTAACCGGCGCTTGGGGAAAGAGTTCACGAGTGAGCATGGCGTGAGCCAGCTCGTAGCTGAAGCTGTTTTCGAACTCAGGATCTATTTCGTGCGCATGCCCCAGCCCCATCTTTTCCGGTTTCAAGCCACTTTTCAGGGCGAAGCTTTCATTCAGGAGTTGGGAAGCAGTTACCGTATAGGCTTTATCGATGGCGTCCGAAGTAGTGAGATAGTTATCTTCTCCGGTTTGAATTTCAATTCCGGCAAAGGCATTTATCATGCGGGCAAAATATTGGTCTAAAAGGGTTCGCTTGGGATTGATGTCCCTGAATAAGATGCCATACATGGCGTCGTTCAGCATCAAATCCAGCCTTTCGATAGCGCCCATGGCGGCGATTTCCGGCATACACAATCCGGAAGCATAGTTAGTGAGGCTGATATATCTGCCCAATTCTGCCGATACTTCGTCCAAAGCCTTACGCATGATGCGGAAGTTTTCCTGAGTGGCATAAGTTCCACCAAAACCAACAGTTGTGGCACCAAAGGGCACATAATCCAGAAGAGACTGCGCAGTGGAACGGATAACCGCGATGATGTCTGCCCCCTCTCGGGCTGCTGCTTTAGCTTGGGTAACATCCTCAAAGATGTTTCCGGTGGCAACGATCACATAAATCGCCGGCACTCGTCTGGCGCCGTATTTGCGAAAATATTCTTCTCGAGCCACTTTTTGGGCAGCTATATGCGCGAGCATCTGATCAGAAAGCTTGTCCAGGATGGGGAATATATCCTTAGCATCCGCCAGCGGCAGAGCGCTGATATCAAGAGTCCCGGAAGCTACTTTATCTGCTACTGCCTGAGCACTAAGGTCTTCGTGGCGCATGGCATTGGCTACCCAAAGCGCTGCTCCTTTACTGAGCGCGCCGGTAGCTTGCAGAGAGTCGACCACCAAGTTGGGCAGAGGCTTACCGTCTTCAGTTGCGCCATCTATTCCCATCAGGCGCAATACGGTGCGTTCGATAGTCACGGAGCTGTATGAATCAAAGAGCCAGTCAAAATCTGCCGTGATCTTTGCGGCAGCTTTCCGAGCCCGGTCTACCATAGTGTTATCGAGTTCTAATCTAAGCATTTACACTCCAATATGATAATGTTATTTCTGTATACGAGCTTTTTCTTTGCCCTGATTTGGTCAAGTAAAAAGCTGGCTGAGGCTGCCGGATTGCCCTGCGTTTAACCTGAACAATGCGATTGGAGTTCATGACGCCAAAGTAAATCCTGCTGATATTGAAATAATAGACCTCATGGACTTCAAAAGCAGGCGTATAATTATGCACAGCCTTGAAGCCCAACCCACCCATAAGAT
>CAZJJH010000044.1:0-9613 GCA_964546265.1 uncultured Candidatus Cloacimonadota bacterium | reverse complement strand
TGGACTTCAAATGGCTGTCATGGTTTTATCCCGCTTATAATTCCAATCCCCCTCCTAATTATTAGCAATGGTGATAGATAGGGTAGTGGGATTGAACTCCATAGCGTATCTGGGTTAAATAAAGTGGTAGCGATGTGTCTACTCTAATCTGTTCACGATGTCCCTACTTTATACCTGTATAAATAGCAGGCTCACTGTCAGATTCCAAAGTAAATCAAGATAGACGTGTTTTCCAGACGCGTGCTAAAATATGCGGCTAGAAGCCGCATTCTCGTAACCCATAACCCATAACTCGTAACTCATAACTCATAACTCATAACTCATCATCCCATCAGTTAGATCTGCGTTCTATCAATCGCAAAGATCATGCAGACCATGGGGATCATGCTGATCAGAGTTCTATACATCGTAAAAGGCTTCATCCTCCAATCCCGCCTGATCCACTATCCGGACTTTAGCACACCTTTATCGCCGGATGCTCCTATGGGAAAGCTTCATCCAAGCTTGAAATATTGTTTATGTGAAGACGAAGCACTAATGGCGGGCTCTGCTGAAGAGAGAAAACAAAAATGATTTGACACAAAACCTGAAACCACGAGATTGCCATATACGATATTGATATTCAAACAAAATAAAGATAAAATGGAGAAAAAATGAGCACACAACCTTACGCTGAACCTTGGCGCATCAAAATGGTGGAGCCGCTGAATATCCTGAGCAGAGAAGAGCGCGCGCAAAAGATAAAGGACGCGGAATACAACCTCTTCAATCTTGCTGCAGAAGATGTTTACATCGATCTACTTACGGATTCCGGAACCGGTGCTATGAGCGATCGGCAATGGTCTGCCATGATGTTGGGCGACGAAAGTTATGCCGGATCCCGTAGCTTCCTGCGCATGAAAAAGACCATTCAGGAACTACTGGGCTTTGAGCATGTATTACCCACTCACCAAGGGCGCGCTGCAGAAAACGTACTTTTTTCTGCCACCATCAAGGCAGGCGACATTGTTCCCGGTAATGCCCATTTTGATACCACCAAAGGGCATATTGAATTTCGCCGGGCTACAGCGGTGGATTGCACCGTTGATGACGCTGCAGATCCAAACCTGGAAAAACCATTCAAGGGCAACATCGATATCGCCAAGCTTGAGGCTGCTATCGCCAAATATGGCGCAAAGAAAATCCCGATGGTGATCCACACCGTTACATGCAATACCGGGGGCGGTCAGCCAGTTTCTCTGGAAAACATCAAGGCAGTAGCAGAAGTTTGCAAAAAACACGGGATTCCGCTGATCTTCGATTCCGCTCGCTTTGCCGAAAACGCCTATTTCATCAAAGTTCGTGAGGCAGGCTATGAAAACAAGAGCATCAAAGAGATCGTGAAAGAAATGTTCAGCTATGCCGATGGCATGACTATGAGCTCCAAAAAAGATGCAATCGTCAATATCGGTGGATTCATCGCCTTAAGATCCCTGGAAACATATCGCAAATGCACTACTTTCAACATCATGTTCGAGGGTTATCTTACTTACGGTGGCATGAGCGGCAGAGATATGGATGCCCTGGCTGCCGGGCTGATGGAAAGCACAGAATTCGACTATCTTCATGCCCGCATCTCTCAGGTGAAATACTTGGGCGACAAGATCCTGGAACTGGGTATCCCAATCGTGAAACCCACTGGGGGACATGCAGTTTATGTAGATGCCAAAGCTTTCTTCCCGCAGATTCCGCAAACTCAATATCCCGCTCAGGTTCTGGGCGTGGCGATGTATGTGGAAGCCGGTGTGCGCGGAGTGGAAATCGGCACTGTCCTGGCAGATCGTGATCCGGAAAGCCGGGAAGAACGCCCCCCAAAAATGGAACTCCTCCGCCTCGCAATTCCACGTCGGGTATATACTAATAACCATATGGACGTGGTGGTTTGGGGTTTAAAACAGATCTGGGCAAAACGCGAGAGCTACAAAGGCTTGAAGATCAAATATGAGGCCCCGATCATGCGTCACTTCACCGCAACATTCGAACAACTGTAACCGATAAATCTATCTGGCACAGGCAGCCCCACAAAAAGCGGCTTGCCTGTGCATTTTTCTTTTCCAAAAGAGTGTTCTGCCAGATTTCGATTCTCGGAAAAGCCATCAATGGATCCCCATAGACACTATCCCTCCCGGGGAAAAACACTTTGAACTTGACATATTGGGGGCTTTGTGAGCTATGGATCAAATACAATAAAATATGGGAGTTTACCATGATTATTCAGGACGATCTGTATTACACCGAGAGCCACGAATGGGTTAGAGTGGATGGCGATATCGCCACCATCGGCATTAGCGATTTTGCTCAACACGAGTTGGGCGACATAGTATTTGTAGAATTACCGGATGTAAGCATGAAGGTCTCTTCCGGAGAACCCTGCGGTTCCATCGAAGCCGTTAAAGCTGTGGAAGATCTCATTTCCCCGGTTTCCGGCAAGATCACTGAACGCAATACGGATCTTGAGGATAGCCCGGATCTGATCAACAAATCCCCCTACGAAGACGGCTGGATCATGAAGGTTCGTTTGAGCAATATGGACGAGCTGGAAAACCTGTTGAGCGCAGTAGAATACAAGAAGATAATTCCCGAATAAAGAACCGATAAGGCTTTCTTTGATAGACAAGAGCAGCAGCTTCCTGATCATCCTGTCTGCCCCTTCCGGCGGCGGTAAGAGCACGATTTTAACCGAAATCCTGCAGCGCATGGATAGTGTGGATTATTCCATCAGCTATACTACCAGAGCGCCACGGGGAATTGAACAAAATGGCGTGCACTATCACTTTGTGGATGAGAAGCAATTTGAAGAACGGATCCAGACGGGAGATTTTCTGGAATATGCTAAGGTCTTTGGTAAAAGCTGGTATGGTACATCCATCAGCTATATCAAGAGCCGCCTGGAGCTTTCCCGCCACGTAATCATGGATATCGATGTGCAGGGAGCTTCACAGATCTCTGCCTCGGATATTCCCTATGTGAAGATCTTCATCATTCCCCCTTCAATGGAGGTGCTGAAAAAGCGGCTGATCAAACGCGGTACCGATAGCATAGAAGACATCGAACGCCGTCTGGATACGGCAAAGATAGAGCTTGACTGCATTCCGGATTATGATTATCTGGTAATAAATGATGATCTGGAAGATGCCATTAAATCCGTAATACATATCATCAAAGCGGAAGAGAACCGCGTATCCCGGTATAATAAGCCCAAACAAGGTTTTTTGGGTGAGGAGAAATAAATGACCAACGAAAAGATTGAAGGATTTCTGGAAAAGGTAAACATGAATTACCTCTTTTGCCTGCTTTCGAAACTCGAAGCGCAGCGCATAAACCAGTTTCCCAGCTTTGTAAAAAATAAGTTCGATAAAAAGATAACTATGCTGGCCATGGAGCACGTGGCAGATAACGAAGTGCCGGATTATATCGCTGAACTTGAAGAAGCAGAACGCGTTATGGCTGCTGAACGGGCTTTGTTTGAGGATGATGACGATACTGCTGATTTTGGCGAAGAAACCATCGACGACTCCGCCAAATTTGCCCGCGCTATCCAGGCTCAGGATCCCGCCGAATACGATAGCTTCGAAGTAGTGAAAGATCCCTTTGCCAATTCCGAAGACGATAATGATGACGATTTTGACGACTTCGATGATGATGACGACGAAGATGAATAATGTCTCGCCGTGCTCTACTACAGTATCTTGAGTTATTAGAACAAAGCGGTATCCACCACCTATATCGGGTACCGCAAGCAACTGAGGCTGCCCCGGATAAACAGCATTTGCTGGATTCCCGCAAGGCAGCCTATTCCAATTGCCAGAATTGCCCCCTGGCAGCAGGGCGCATCAATCTGGTGTATGGAGAGGGCAATCCAAATGCCCGGGCAATGCTCATCGGCGAAGCCCCGGGAGAACAAGAGAACTTAAGCGGCAGACCCTTTGTGGGCGCAGCAGGTAAACTTCTGGATAAAATGCTGGAAGCTATAAACTTGACTCGTGAAGATATCTACATCGCCAATATCGTGAAATGCCGCCCGGAAGGAAATCGCAATCCCACCCAGGAAGAACGCCTGGCGTGTCTGCCCTATCTGGTCGAACAGATCCGGATTATTCAACCGGATATGTTTCTGATTATGGGGCTGGTTGCTGCACAAACTCTATTTGGAGATACTAATAGCCTGGGCTGGCATCGACAAAACCGGCTGGATTTTTTGGGTAAACCGGCTTGGGTAACCTATCACCCCGCCGCCCTTCTCCGCAACCCCAATTGGAAACGTCCCGCCTGGGAGGATCTGCAAGATTTTCAGAAAGCCTATCAGAGCATAAGCAATGCGTAAGTATCTATTGATTCTTCTACTATGCCTTGGCATCAGTAGCGCTTTTGCCACGATTTTGATCTATGGCGATACTCGCAACCATCCGGATGTGCATCGAGCACTTGTCTCTAAAGTGCAAAATATCCCCATGGACGCTGTGTTCTATACCGGAGATATGAACCAGAAAGGCAGAGACCAAAGCGAATACGACAGTTTTAAAGAGATTATCAGCCCCCTGAGAGCCCCCTTCTATCCCGTGCGCGGTAATCATGAAAAAGATCTGGATCTGTATCTGAAGAATTTCCCTCTCCCCGAATCGAAAAGCTATTATAGCCTCTATCTAAACCCCGATTCTCTGCACTGCATAGTGCTGGATAGCAATCTGGATATCCTGCCTGGCTCGGCACAGTACAAATGGCTGGTAAAAGAACTGGATCGGGCACAAGAACCGGTAATCCTGTATCTGCACCATCCCGTATTCAGTTCCGGTTACCATGGCGATGAGCTGGGCTTGCAATTGTTTATGCCAAATCTTTTGGCAAAATATCGGATTGCGGCGGTGATAAGCGGACACGAACACAGCTTTGAGCATCTGCGCTATAAAGGGTTAGACTACTTTGTTTCCGGAGGCGGAGGCGCTCCCTTGCGTGAGCAAGATCATCAGGATCCAAACTCTGTGTTCTTTCGCAAAACGCATCACTACAACCTGCTGAGCCGCAAGGCAGATACGCTTGTGTGGCAGAGCTACGATCTGGATGGCAAATTGCTTTACGAGACCCAAATTGAGCTTTCACATGAAAAATAGAGTTCTCGCCATTCACGATCTTTCCGGATATGGAAATACTTCACTGATGGCGATCATACCCATGATGTACCATTTCGGGATCGAGCTCTGCGCCCTGCCCAGTATGCTGCTTTCTGCAAACACCTGCTTCGATGGCTATCAAACTCTTGATACAAGTGACTTTATGAAGCATAGCCTGCAACACTTCCGCCAGATGGATATGCAGTTCAACGCTATATACAGCGGCTTCTTGGGCAATCCGGAGCAGATAAATACCGTTCTGCAAGCTATTGAAGATTTTAGCTGCTCCTCTACTCTGGTTCTAATAGATCCAGTAATGGCGGATGACGGCAAGCTGTATCCCTGTTACACGGATTCCATGATACAAGCGATGCGACGTTTGGTGGCAAAGGCGGATATCATTACGCCAAACTTTACCGAAGCCTGTTTCCTGGCAGGACTTGAACCCTTTCAGAACCCTGAGCCGGGTTTTACAGAAGAGCTTTGCCACAAACTCCTCGCCCTGGGCTCCAAAGAACTGGTGATCACCAGCTACCCCATCAATGATCAGGATAAAAGCGTCCTTTACTTTAGCGCAAAGACACCCAAGCCGGTCTGCTTTTCCTACAAGCACATCCCTTGTTTCTACACCGGAACCGGTGATATCTTCAGTACCCTGATCCTGATCTACGCTCTCAAGGGCATAGAGCGCCTGGATGCCATCCCCAAAGCGGTAGAGTTCATACAACAAGCAATATTATACTCGCTGGACCAGGGACGCGATGGCAGCGCAGGAGTGCTCTTACAAGAGATCATCCGCCAGCTCAGTTAGTTTGTTTCGCCTCAAAACAAGAAGCCCGGAACTGCTAATGCTCCGGGCTGAATTTATTTTGCAATCGCTTATCTGCTAAGCTCTATTTGCAAACCCAGCAGGAGGTTGAATGCACTCATCTCGTTTTTCCCGGAGATGTCTCCACCATAATCTCCCAAACCCATTACATAACGGATTTGGCTATCGACGTATACTCCCTGGAAGAGAGGATATAAATAGCCGGTTTTAAGCGTTCCGTACAATCCGCTTTCGGTGCGATCTAAGCCATTTGCATCAATTTCTGCTGTCTGATATTGCAGATCCACCCCGACATAAAGCTGGTTGAAGAAGTGCCTGGCTCCGGCACCAATGCCTATAGCCGTTACATCCATATTTTCACTTCCCATTAACTCTAACTTTAAAATACCATCGATACAGATATTGGGGTTGATGAAATATCCAAACTGAGGAAAGAGGTAAAGATCCGAGCTAGCATCTTCATCAGAACTCATTTTGGTATAGCTAAAACCTGCCTGACCACCGATCAACATCGATCCGGTATCAAACGCGAAAGCACTGCAGACAAGAAGAAGAGAAGCGATAATCAGGATTCCCTTTTTCATTTTGTTACTCCTTTTTTTAGGCTTATGTTTGGGATTTAGTCTTGCAACCATTGTCACAAATCAATACACGGTGGATACACTGTGCACTATGCAAATAAAGTCAAGTATTTTATTATTGGTTAGCAATTCTTGATGGTAATCTTTGTGACTGTAAAAATGGTGTTGACAGAAAGCGGGAGCTAAATGCTCAATCTCCTAATCAAAGAGATTCTATACTCAAACAAGGAGCATCATGAAATTGCAGAGCCCCCCCAAGCTGTTCCGCGGCGCCTGTGTTACAGATCTGGATGGCACGCTTTTACCTCATAATGGAAGCATCAGCCAACAGGATCTTCACACCTTGAAAAGCTTGAAAAGCAAAGGAATATACAGCATCCTGGCAACCGGGCGTTCCCTGTATAGCCTGCAAAAAGTAATCCCCGAAGACGCTGTCTTCGACTATGTGATCTTTGCCACTGGCGCGGGTATCATCGATTGGCAGAATAAGGAATTGCTGTATGTGAAAAACCTGGCAGGCGGCGAGATCAAGCAGATTGCGGATATTCTGGAAGAGTATAAGATAGACTACATGCTGCACAAAGCGATTCCTGATACCCACATGTTGCACTACCGCAGGTGTGGTGATCATCCCGACTTCATGAACCGGATAGACCTCTATCAGGATTACGCAGAAAGCCTGGATATCGAAGATCTGGATTCCTGGCAGGAAGCGACTCAATTTCTGGCGATCGTGGAACCAACGCGGGAATATCTCTATGAAGCTCTTTGCCATCGGCTGGAACCGCTAAGGCCCATACGCACTACCTCTCCGCTGGATCTTTCCTCCCTATGGATCGAGATATTTGCCGAAGGCGTAAGCAAGGGCGAGGGTCTCTTGCATCTGTTGGATCTGCTAAACCTATCCCTGGAGGATACGATGGTAATTGGCAACGATTTCAACGATCTGCATATGCTGAAGATCTGCCCCAATGCCTTCGTGACCGCAAACGCTCCCCAGGAACTTAAGGAAATGTTTCCGGCAGTGGCAAGCTGTGAAGACAGCGGCTTCAGCGAAGCCGTAGAACTCTGGCTGCAAAATCTACAAAAGACAACAGACTAAGAATCAAGGACGGCATCAAACACAGCATGAAAACCATTCTGTTACTCTCGATTTCAAACATATTTATGACCTTCGCCTGGTATGGTCACCTGAAATACAAGACTTCACCGCTCTTCAAGGTGATCCTGATTTCCTGGTTCATCGCTTTCTTTGAATACTGCTTCCAAGTGCCTGCCAATCGCGCCGGTTACGGCATTTTCAACGCTTATCAGCTCAAAACCATCCAGGAAGTTATCACTCTGATCGTCTTCACCGGCTTCTCGGTGTTTTATCTGAAAGAAGACCTGCGCTGGAATTACATCGTTGGCTTTTGCCTGATCGTGCTGGCGGTCTTTTTTATCTTCAAGAAGTGGTAGAAAGCTGCTCCCAATATTGGAATGCTCGCCTTAAATGCGGAATCACGATTGAACCGCCCACGATAAGGGCAATATTCATGGCTTCCTGCAATTCGTCCGTGCTCACTTCTGCTTGAAAGCACTGATCCAGATGGTAGCAGATGCAATCGTCACAACGTAGCACCATAGAAGCCACCAGTCCCATCAGCTCCTTGTGCTTGACGCTGAGCGCCCCTTCGCCATAGGCAGCGGTGTCCAGCGCGAAAAAGCGCTTGATATTCAGGTTTGCCTTGTCCAGGGTTAGCCGCGTAAGCTCTTCCCGTTGTAGCCGGAATTCTTTAGGTTTCATTGCTGCTCCTTTTGTACGCTTTGCAGAAGAGTGAACAGCTCTTCCACGCTGGGTTGAACCGGACTGATCGCAGTATTTCGGGCCGCGAGGATCTGCGGAATCCAGCTTTTTAGCAGAGCATCACCGGCATCCACTTTCAGCCTGATAGGGAAAGCATCCAGCCAGCTTAGAAAGCTATCTATATCGCTCTCAAGATAAGCAAACAGCGCTTCCAGTTCATCTTGCAGATATGGCTCATAGAAGCGCATGATCTGCCCCATAAACATCCCGTTTGCCAGCCCATGGGGGATGCCATACTCGGTAGTGAAGGGGTAGCCGATGGCATGTTGCAAGGTGGTGCTGGTATGCGCGATCGCGATTCCGCCATACATGGAAGCCAGGCTAAGCGCTTCTCTTGCAACAGGGTTTTGTGGCTCCTTCAGGCAAAGCTCCAGATTGTCCCGGATCAACTTGATCCCGCGGAATATCATAGGATACAAAAGCGGATTGCGCTGTGTGCTATAGATCCCTTCCAGAAGATGGGACAGCGCGTCTATAGTTGTATTCAGGCTGATCTTGGGGCTGAGGCTGCGCATGAATTGGGGATTGATTACTGCGAGGGCGGGAAAGATCAGATCGCTGCCAAAGCCCGCCTTTTTCCCGGTGGTAAGATCCGTCAATACGCTATATTGGGTCACTTCGCTACCGGTACCATGTGTAGTAGGAATAGCCGCGATCGGGTATGCCTTTTGGCGCAAAGAAGCGTCGTAAAGCTGATCCGCGCCAAGATCGTTGGCAGCCGCCAGCGAGATAGCTTTTGCCGCATCCAGGGGGCTGCCTCCGCCGATGCCGATGACAAAATCGCATCCGTGCCGCAGAAACTCTTCTTTCCCTTTGATCACCAGATCTGTGGTGGGGTTTTCACACACCTCTTTATACACCTGTACGGCGACTTTTTGTTTTTGCAGAATGGGCAGCAAACAGGCATTTACTCCGCTTTTATCCGCAGCACTTTTACTGCTCACGATCAATGCTTTTCTCCCCAATGCAGAAAACATCTCTGCCGCTTCCTCCAGGGCTGTGTTGCCAAAGAATATCCGGGTGGGTAAATACAACATGGGCTTTCTCCGCTTGTTTTTTTTGCACTCTTTCCTGTTTGGGCAAAGCTGTCAAGCTCAACAAAGGGATAAACCGTTCCAACCTGAATATCTATGTTTTTAGAGCCAGATATAAAAATGCCCCGGGGGATTAAAGCCCGGAGCATTGATTTCTTTAATATCAGCTTAGTTTA
>CAZJJH010000043.1:0-9864 GCA_964546265.1 uncultured Candidatus Cloacimonadota bacterium | reverse complement strand
GTTCCAATTTTCCTAATCTGCTTTTCAGCAATTGGGCAGCACCGGGGCTGTTACGCCAGATTTCTTTTAAAATAGTTCCCATCGTATCTCCCTGGCATTAAATACTGGTCCGTCCTTGCATACTCTCAGGTAATTCCAATCATCTTTATCCCCAATCGCAACCGTGCATCCATGGCATACACCGATGCCACACGCCATATACGCTTCCAGCGAACAATAGTGCTCGATATTCAGACGGTTGGAAACTTCACAAACAGCTTTTAGCATTGCCTGGGGACCACAACTGTAAATAGTATCAATCTCATAGCGAGCAATGTTCTCTTCCAAAGCACAGGTAACCATGCCTTTTCTGCCGATTGAGCCATCTTCTGTCCACATTTCATCGCAGGGAAACATATCTCCTTGAGACAAACCTCCATGCATCCAATAGATCTGATTGTGGTTTATCAGTTCTTTCTGCAGATACCACAAAGGGGGATATCCGATCCCTCCACTTACGAGAAGGATATGCCTTCCCTGAAAGAGAGGAAAGCCATTGCCACAAGGACCGATAAGCTCCAGGGTATCGCCGGCTCTTAAACGAGCCAGAGCATTGGTTCCGGGACCTGTTTTTTTTATCATGAAGCCGATTCTTCCACCCTGGTTATCGTAGATGCTGATTGGTTTGAACAGCTTTGGGATTGCATGTTCAGTTTGTTGGTTGTGCAAGCTGGCAAGAGCGCGAATTTCGTAGAACTGACCGGGCTTTCCGGCAGCTCCCAAAGCCTCGTCCCAGATCCACAAAATAAAGTAGTCGTCCGAGAGTTCTTCTCTTTGCTGAACTGCACGCTGCCGATATTGAGGATTATTCATTTAACTATCCTGATAGCTTATTTTTCCGTTCATGAAAGTGTATTTAACCCGGGATCTGACAGTTGTATCCAACCATGGGCTGTTTTTGCTTTTGGAAAGGATGCTATCCCGATCGAAAGTTGTGGAAGCTTTTAGGTCAATAATGGTAAGATCCGCTGCGGAGCCTTCATTCAATTGCCCGCCGGGCAAGTTCAGAATATGAGCCGGATTCTTGGTGAGATTATCTACTAAGGTTTCCAGGCTGATCATTTTGCTAAGCACAAGATTCTCGTAGAGCACGGCAAAGGCGGTTTCAAAACCGATTATTCCAAACGGAGCCTGGTCGAACTCTCGCTCTTTTTCAAAATCAGCATGTGGGGCGTGGTCGGTAGCAATGCAATCTATCAAACCATCCTTCAAGGCTTGGATGCAGGCAAGACGGTCTTTTTCGCTGCGCAAGGGCGGTTTCATCTTTGTATTTGTATCAAAGGTTTCGCAGGCTTCTTCATTCAATACCAAGTGATGTGGGGTAACTTCACAAGTAACCGGTAGACCGCGATCTTTTGCCTGTTTCACAAGTTCCAGTGATCTCGCTGTTGATATATGGGCGATGTGCAGCCGTGCTCCTGCACTTTCTGCCAACATGATATCACGCGCGATCATCACCTCTTCTGCCAATCCCGGTATTCCGGAAAGACCTATTTTTGTGGCTACCTTACCTGAGTGTATTTGTCCTTTTCCCGCCAGAGCGTAATCCTCCGGGTGTACAATAACCGGAATATCAAAGTTTGCCGCGTAACGCAAGCAAGAAAGTTTCAATCTGGCATTTTGCACACATTTTCCATCGTCACTAACAGCTACGATACCGCCGGATTTCATGGTCGCCATTTCGCTGATTTCTTCACCTTTGCTTTGCTTGGTAAGCGCTCCGATTACATACACCCGCGCACTTCCCAATTCCTTGGCTCGCAGACGGATGTACTCCACGGAAGCGATATTATCTGTAACCGGTTCGGTATTGGGCATCGCGCAGACAGCAGTGAAGCCGCCTTTTGCTGCACTTTTAGTTCCGGAGATGATATCTTCTTTGTATGTCTGACCCGGGTCCCGGAGATGCGCATGAAGATCTATAAATCCTGGAAATACAGCGGCTCCGCCGGCATCGATGGTTTTATCCGCCTTGATCTCGATCTTTGAAGCGATCTGAGCTATTTTCTTTCCATCTATCAGCAATTCAGCTTTTACAAGCTTGGAGTTTTGATATATCCTTGCGTTTTTGATAAGTGTTTTCATCTTTTCATCCTCCTTTCTTTATGCTTTGCCGCCGAGTATCAGGAACATCAACGCCATCCTAACGGCTACTCCGTTGGCTACCTGCTCCACGATCACGCTGTGTTTGCTATCCGCAATTTCCGGCAATATCTCCACTCCGCGGTTCATCGGACCGGGGTGCATGATCAAGGCATTGGGCTTTGCATATTTAAGAGTATCCTTAGATAGCACATAGTGCTTACTATATTCTTCCAGGCTGGGGAAAAGACCTTCACTCATTCTTTCAAGTTGCATACGAAGCCCCATTACCACATCGGCTCCGCTAAGGGCTCTGCCCAGGTCGTATTCCACCTTGCAACCATATACGCTTTCCATATTGCCCGGCATCAGGGTCTTGGGACCGCACACAGTTACTTTGGCACCGAGTTTTGCCATTCCAATCAAGTTTGATCTTACGACGCGGCTGTGCAATATATCGCCCACGATGCTAATTTTCAGTCCCTTCAGATCTCCCAATTTTTCCCAGATGGAAAAAATATCCAACAAAGCCTGGGTGGGATGAGCATGCCTGCCATCTCCCCCATTAATGACCGGTTTCTGGGAATATTTGTGTACCAATTGTGGGCTGCCTGGGGAACTATGGCGAATGCAGTATAAATCAATTCCCATAGCATTGAGGGTATATACGGTATCCTGCAGGCTTTCACCCTTTTGTAAAGCAGATACGCTGGCCTGGAAGCTAACTACATCTGCCGAGAGTCGGTTTGCAGCGAGTTCGAAACTCATGCGCGTACGGGTGCTGTTTTCTACAAACAAAGTGCAAACGGTTTTTCCACGCAGAGTAGGGATTTTTTTGTATTCACGAGTGTTAATTTCCTTCATGCCTTTTGCGGCTTCAAGAATATACATGATTTCTTCGCGGGAGTAGTCGTCCAGATCGAAGACATTGCGGCTGAGGAATCGAGGATTCATTTGTGCTCCTTTCAAGCTCACTGGCTTTGATTAAAGGTTTTTATTTGTGACATTAAGCTGAGCACTGTACTTACGTCAAGCAATAAATTTGAGACTAAAGTGTGGGAATATCTTATCTCTATGTTTTGCAACTAAATATAATTTTGACTATGATTAAGAGTGGATTTACGCTAAAAATTGGCTTGACTTATTATGCCACACCATTTTATTGGGAGAAACGAATATCACAGGAGATTCCGTATGAGAAAACTCATTATAATCCTGCTGGCTCTGGCATTAGGTCTGGGTGCTTGCAGTACTGCCAGACAAAAGCTTAGCCCTCAGGCAAACGTGAATGCCAAAACAGCGGGCGTTTATTATGCGCAACAGAACGTAGAAAAAGCTGAAGAATTCTACCGGAAAGTTTTAGAAGCACATCCCGATCATGCCCTCTCCCTTCGCCGTATGGCCGATATAAACTTATATAAAGCAGAAAACTTCCCTGAAAAAGCCGTGGAATTTAATACCGAAGCATTTAGGCTTTACAACCAGGCTCTGGATGTGTATAGCACTTTCGAAGAGCTTAGCAGTGAAGAAAGCCTCGATATTCGGGATATGACCCGCCGTCGCGATGGTGCCTGGACCAGGATTTATAAAGCCGGTGATGCGGCTTTAACCGCCGGCAACACTCAGGAAGCAATGGAAATTTTTGAACTGGCCACAGAGCTCAAACCAGATCGCTATGAGCCCAAAATCCGCTTGAAGGACATTTATCAAAAAGAGCTTAAGGACGATAAAAAAGCTGAGGAAATTCTGCTCAGCCTGATCGAAGATGATCCCGAAAATCTGGATTACATCCTGGAAACCGGAGCCTTCTATTTTAATATCGAGAATTATCCTGAGGCAATCAAGTATTTTGAGAAAGCCCGGGTTAAAGCCCCAGCCAATACTGATAACCTGATGAACCTTTCTTATGCTTATTATGAGATGGAAAACTATTCCAAAGCCTTGGGAGTAATTCAAGCCGCTCTTGAGCTGCAACCTGCCGATCTTGATGTGTTGCAAAATGCTAAAGACATCGCTTATCGTTCCGGCGATAAGGAGCTCACTGTTCAATATCTGAAGAAACTCATTGAGCTCAGATCCAATGAAGAAGATTTCGCTCAGATCTGCATGATCCTCAATGAACTGAAGCAATATGACGAAATGATAAACTATGCCCAGAAATGGTACCAGTGGGACAACACCAGCAAAGATGCCGTTCAGTTCATCGTACTGGGAGCTCAGTTTACTGAAAACACTGCTCTGGAAGAAACCTTCACTCGCATTTTTAACAGCATGGACTAATAAACAGGATTTGATGAAATAGCCCGGGGGGTGTTTTTCACTCCCCGCTTTTTGTATTATGACAAATCAGCAAAAAAGCTACATCTATGCCCTGGGCTCAATTTTTGCCTGGAGTACGGTATCCACGGCTTTCAAATTAGCGCTGCTGGAGCTTAGTCCCCTTGGGCTGCTTCTCATTTCTTCCTCGGTTGCTACTGCCTTTTTAGCCATTGCCATTTGGTTTGACAAGGGTGCCAGCTGTTCGAAGTTTTTCCCAAATCTAGCAAAATCTGCGCTTGCCGGGTTCCTGAATCCATTCCTGTATTATGTGATTCTGTTTACGGCATACTCACGCTTAAGAGCGCAGGAGGCACAGTCCCTAAATTATACGTGGGCGATAGTTCTATCTGTGTTGATGGTTATTTTTATGCGCCAGAAGTTTCGAATCAAAGACTTTGTGGCGCTGCTT
Source organism: uncultured Candidatus Cloacimonadota bacterium (assembly GCA_964546265.1). Taxonomy (GTDB): domain Bacteria; phylum Cloacimonadota; class Cloacimonadia; order Cloacimonadales; family Cloacimonadaceae; genus UBA5456. The sequence continues at coordinate 5,015 of CAZJJH010000043.1, read as the reverse complement.
GTAAGCTTTGTGGGAGTACTTGTGATATCTACTCAAGGCAGACTGCTGAGCTTAGAGTTTGATGATCCCCTGGGTACATCTCTAGCGCTTAGCTCTTCTTTGGTATGGGCATTATATTGGATCGTAAACCTACGGGACAATCGCCCAAATCTGCAGAAATTGTTCTACAACTTCCTGGTAGGCTCGCTGTTCATAGCAGCATATTTGATCATTAGCTCTACCGATCTTTTCTTGCCCGCTGCGAATATTTCTGTTGGAGTTCTTTGGGGAATTTGGATAGGAATATTTGAGATGGGGCTTACTTTCTTGTTATGGCTTAAAGCGTTGCAGCTAACTGAAAACGCGGCAAAAATTTCTAATCTGATCTTCCTGACACCCTTTATCTCGATGCTCTTCATCGCCGGTATTCTGCATGAAAGCATTCATCCTGCCACAATCCTGGGTCTTATCTTGATCGTGTTCTCCAATATGCTGCAGAAGCTCAAGCAATAGCTTTTTCAAGCTGTTTGTGGAGATTTTCATAAAATGGGGATTGTATCTAGCCTTGGAGCATTTCCCTGTTTGCCTGGCAGTTCCCTCCCTTAAGCTCGACTGCCCTAACCAGATAGGACTCCGCATTAGATACATAACGGGCTTAAAACAGCTTATCCCGCAACTGTGTAATAAATCCAATCACCTAAGCATTAGCGGGTATACAGGGCAAGCCATGGACTATAGCTCAGGCATTAGTCTCCTTTTGCTCTTGTAGTTTCGCGCGGCATATCTCTACAGCTTTCTTGCTCCGCTCAATCTCCTGCAAATTTCCCAATACTTCTTTTAAAGCCAGGCTCCGTTCGTAATACTCAAGAGCTTTAGCAAAATCCTCTTGTTCATAAAAGAGGTTGCCCAGATTGCCCAATGCCTGGATAATCTCAAGCTTATCGTTCATCTGGGTAGCAAGATCAAGTTTCTTTTGCAGCAATTCTTCGGCCTCATCCCAGCGCTCCAAATGAAGACATGCCCAGCCCAAATTGCCCAAAGCAATGGATTCATCACGCATGAAACGGTTTTCGCGGCTTAGCTTCAGGCTTTTAGCGAAGGCAGAATAGGCTTTTTCTGCATCTGATTGCTCCAGATATATTAAACCCATGTTTGAGTATGTTTTTACCATCCGCTGGATATCTTTGGATTCCTCTGCCAATTTTAGGCTTTGCTCGTGATAAGCCATCGCCTCTTCATATTTGCCATGATGCTGATACCAGATGCCCAGGTTGTTTTGGGCAATGCAAAGCTGATAGCTGTCTTCCAGGCTGAGCGCAAGTTGATAGCCTGCTTCAAAGAGCCGCAACGCATTTTCAAAATCACCGGTATAAAAGGCGGCAACTCCTTCAAAACGATATATACTGCACATCAAAGCGGATTCAGGTTTGATCAATAAACGCGCTTCCTTTACCCTATTGGCTGCCTCATTCCATTTACCGGTAAGCCAAAGGATATCTGCCATGCTTATCAGTATCTCAGCTTTCTTTTCAGGCTCGTAAGTATAAGCTAAGAGCCTTTCCCCAAGTTTCAATGCCAGGCTGTTGTCATAGGCTTTCGCGGCTTTATCCAGCGCTTTTTGGAGATATGGAATGGCTTTCTTGGGCTGATCTGCCTTTACGTAGTGATCCTGTAAAACAAAGACAAAATCATCAAGTCTATCAGAAAACAACACCTCTATCGCCTCTGCGGTCAGTTGATGCAGCATCTTTCTATTTTGATGCAAAAGGGTCTGATATGCTACTTCCCGAGTGGTGATATGCTTGAAGAAGTAGCTGGAAAAGTCGAATCCCAAAAGTTTCATGATCAGAGAATGTTCTTCCAGACGACCCAGGGTGATCTCGATGTTAATCGGATCATGCAGGCGTTTTTCCACTTCCCTGAGGATTTCTACAAAGAATTCATTCCCAATCACTGCTGCTTTGTGAAGTAGTAATCTCAGATTTTGCGGCAGGTTATCCAGCCGTGATAGAATCAATGAGTGCAGATTACCCGGCACCGGGTATTCGTCTAGTTCCGTTTTGGGCAGATTCCCGATATAATTGCACCATTCTTCCAGATAAAAGGGATTTCCGGCAGATAGCTCGATAACCAAATTCATGGTTTCTTCACTCAGCTTTTTGTCTCCGGCATAGAGCCTTAAAAGCTCAAAGATCTTTTCGCGGTCAAAAGGTTTAAGCTCCATTTCTCTAAAACCGGGATGCCGGGTTATGGACTCGACGATCTCGTAATCCAACCGGTAGAGCGCGATAATTATGATGGGAATGGAATTCTGTTGCAGTTTATCCAATAGGAATTCCAGAACTTGTGTACTTGCTTCATCGATCAAGTGGACATCATCCAGAATCAGAATAATTTCTTTGCCATTTTTGTGGGCTTTCTCAAGAATAGCGTGCAATAAAGTTTCAACTGCCTTTAAAATATGACTTAAAAGGTCTTTGCCTTTTTGCTCAGTTCTGGGATCCGGGATCCGAACTTCCATCAAAAAAGCTATCAATGGCATCGTATCCATCAGTGAAGCGTGCTCATCGGCATTGCCGGCAAGTGCCTTCAAGCCTTTCTCAAGCATCTCTTGCTTCTTCGCAGGTTCATCAGTGTGATTAATATGGAAATAGTTTTCCAGCATTCTGGTAAACAAATTGAACGGCGCGGGGCTGATTGAGGAGCAAAATCCCTGCAAGATAAGCGCGTTAACTTTGTGTAGGCAAAATTCTTGCAGTAAACTGCTTTTGCCGATACCCGCGTCTCCTTTGATCCCTACTACTCGTGTGTGTTTTTGGGCATGTTCAAACTCTTGCTCCAATATGTCAAGTTCTGCTTCTCTGCCGATGAACACACGCTGATGTGCATTTTGAACTTCGTTTTTTTGACCTATTACCAACCAGCAATCGATAGGCTCATCCATTCCTTTTACGTTCACCTGACCCTGGCTCTCAAATTCAAAGATGTTTTTCACCAAATCCATTGTACTTCTTGGCATCATGATGCGATTTACCGGAGCATTACTCTCCATCCGGCTGGCAAGGTTTACCTGAGGACCGTATACAGTAAAATCACCCTCGCGGGATTCGCCTACTTTCCCGACAGATACTATTCCGGTATTTATCCCAATCCGCAGACCCAGTTCCACTTGTTCAAATCCAGGTTGCCGGGCAAGTAGTTTGTTATAAATGCGCAGCTGATCTTGCATCTTGATGGCGGCCAGTATCGCCCGTTGGGTATCCTGTTCAGAAGCCTTTTTGGCACCGAAAAGCGCCATTATGCCATCTCCCATATATTTATCCACAAAGCCACCATAAAAAGAGATGCAACGGCTGAAGATTTTCATGATCTCATCCATCTTGCCGTGAATCACTTCTGGCTCGAAGAGATTGGAGATGTTTGTAAAACCCTTTATGTCTGCAAAGAGAACGGCAACTTCACGCAGTTCCCCCTCACGAAGGCTTATCCTGGGCTCATCTTGATCTTCCAAAAAGAAATCGGGTCCGAAAAACAGGTCGTCCTGCATTATAAACTCCCTATAATATCATCTACAATCGGAGGGACTAATTCACCGGATTTACCCTGATGAAATTCGTCAATGAAGCCGAAGTTATCTGGTTTTTCCAAGTTTATAGCGATAGTGTGGGCGCCAAAGAGTTTTGCAGTCATTACAAATCCGGCGGCAGGATATACCATCCCACTGGTGCCCACGATCATGAATACATCACAAGATTTTAACTGATCCTCTATCTCATAGAGAAAGTAGGGAACTTCACCAAACCAGACTATATCCGGTCTTAAATTTCCCCCACATTTTGAGCATGTAGGGATTTCTTCACTCTGGTCTATTTCTTCCATCCCGAAGCGCTGCCCACAACGGGAGCAGAAACAGCGGCTGAGTTTGCCATGCATTTCGTAAAGCCGTTCAGAGCCGGCTCGCTCATGCAAGCCATCCACATTTTGCGTGATCAATCTAAAGCCTTCTCCAAGGGCATCCTCAAGCCGCTTGAATGCCAGATGAGCAGGATTTGGCTGAACACTGAGGCTTTGACGATAGCGTTCTTTATAGAAATCCCACACCATTGCAGGATTTCTGCGAAACCCGTCCGGGCTGGCAACATCCATCACATCATGGTTTTCCCACAGACCTCCGGTATCTCTGAAAGTTCGAATACCGGATTCTGCGCTGATGCCAGCCCCCGTAAGGACTAAGTATTTCTTCATTTCATCAGAATCATTTTCTTGCTGATTGTGCTGCTATCGCTTTTAAGGCGGTAGCTGTATATCCCGCTGGCAACCTTAGCGCCATTGTTATCGGTTCCATTCCAGTTCAATACGCTATATCCGGAAGCCATATCCCTGTCCACCAAATCCTTCACCAATTGTCCTTTCAGATTGTATATGCTCAAGCGAACTCTGCCGGCTTTGGGCAAATAGAAAGCGATATTGGTATTTGGATTAAAAGGATTGGGATAGTTCTGCATCAAGCTTACAGTAGCTGGAATCTGCAGTTCATCCTCGTTAGAGACCGGTTCGGATTCTACTCTTACATCGTCTATATACCAGCCTTCTCCACTTACATAGCCATCACTGCCAAATATGAAGCGGAATTGGGCTGTGCCAGAAAGGTTGCCCAGGTTGAATGTCGCCTCTGTCCACGGGAAAGTACCGGAGTAAACCGGTGTATTGGAATTGAAAGGAGATGCAGGATTGCTATAAATGGTGTGAGGATAGCCGCCCACCGGCTCGATTGAGGTCCAGGCTCCGCCATTAACGGACATTTCGACCATTCCGCCATCCCAGGCTCGATCGGGATAATCTTCATGATCTTCGGCATCCATCCAATGCCAGAATTTCAGAGTGCTGTTTTTCCCAACAGCTAATTCAGGTGAAATCAAGGCGCCATAAGCACTCGCGCCATATTGACCCGTACCATCTCCGCCAAATTTCATCGCCCAGTTTCCTCCGGGAGTGAAGTTTCTGGCAGAAGAACGATGCCATTGGTCAATGTATTG
>CAZJJH010000042.1:0-9975 GCA_964546265.1 uncultured Candidatus Cloacimonadota bacterium | reverse complement strand
CTTACCCGGGGATTTTCTTTATCCACGCCCAGATCGGGAAAATAGATGCGCCGTTCAAAGTGTCCGGTCTCGATCTCCATATTGTAATAGCTTAAAGGGCAATTTGTAGAGGGGAAATTGCGGCTTCCCGAGATTCTTAAATATTCCGGGCTAAGCGAGATGGCAATTTCGTCCTTTTCTACCCCTGCCAGTTCCGCCACCACTATCCATTCGGTATCGGTCTGAAACACGTCACAACGGGGATGCCAGGATTCATCGATGGCCTCCTCGATCGCAGAGGAATCTCCGGAAAGGGAATTAACTTCGCCCAAAAGTTTCAGCATTTCCCGATGAATGCCTACCAAGTTCGAAAATATCCGTTCGCGCATCATAAAGCTCCTTAGGTTTTTCTAAGCTATTGTATTACCACTCGTTGCGTTCCCGGAAAGAGAAACTGTATTCTGTATCCGGGGCGAGATTAACCGTGAAAGTGACGTTGTTTTTTTTGTTATCCAAAGCGTAACGGCGTTCAGCCTGCACTATTTTGGCAGTGGCAGAAAGCTGGTGGATGATATTGATGCTCTTTGGCTCTGTGCTGTTGTTTTTGAGGAATACATGAATTTCACGTTCGGAGACGCGTTGGGAAATGCTTTTCTGGTTGCGAACGGAAGATGTGGCGGTGAGATCAAATGCCTTGCCGGTATTGATGCTTACTTCTTCATTGCGACCGGTGTGATCGATGCTGTCTTCACCGATAAATTCCATGTTGCCATCTGCATCCGCTTTGTATATCTTGAAAGTACCTTTGGGCAAGGGTTTGCCCAGACCCTGGTCTTCTGTATTGATAAATCTTATCACGCTGTTCACGCCATTAGAGAAAGTATTAAATTCATACACAGAGGCGGCAGTAACGCGCATTGGGGCATATAGCTCCAGCTGCTTGGTCTGGTTGTTCGCAAAGGACACTTTTTGATCCAGGGTGTACATGTGAAAATCGTGGAAAGCTTTCTCGTCGAAGGCAGGAGCTGCAGCCATTCCACCCGCCATGCTATCCTCCGCCAATTCATAGCGGTTGTAATCGCGGGATTTTTGGCGAGCCTGGTTGATTTCCCCGGCGATAAGCTTTAAGTTCACATCCTCAAAGGCTTTGCCGCTTCGGTTGTTGATGGTAACCCAGCTGTTCAGATCCAGCTTTTTTTCATCCCAGACAGCGTTGTAGCTTACATCCCAGGAAAATCCGCCGCTAAGATAACTTAGCGAAACCGGATATTTTGCTCTTTTGGGGGCGATCAGACTCCAAGCCAGGGTGGGTTTGGTGTAGAAATTTGCCGGCAAAGAGGCAAGCTGAATCCATTGCACTTCGTCGTCAGAGATCACCAGCAGGCGTTCGGTGCCGTTTTCGATGATGCCGATGTTTGCTCCATCAAAGAATTTCAGGATGCCGCGCAGTTTGGATTGATCTTTGGTAATGGCGATTACTTCCTGATCCAGATATTTGGCCATAATCTGATATTTATCAGCCAGGTCATATTCGTAATTCTGCTCTGCCACGCGTAAACCGTTGCTTTTCACGATCACAGAGGCTGGCATGATGCGGGAAGTGATATCGTCGTAATTGTATTTGTTTTTCCCCTGCACCAGTTCGAGTTCAAACTCGCTGCGAATCAGCGAGAGATCGTCATTATATATCGTAATCCAATCCTCAGCAGCCAAAGGCAAGAGGCTGAGAAGCACAATGCTCAAGATTATGTAAAACTTCATTTTGGGCTCCTTAAATGATTATTATGTCCCTTTATCCGGAACATAAGGTTCAGTAACATTTTATGGTGACTTATGGGCTTGTCAAGCAAAGAATTTGCCGGTAGTCAATCCCCCTCTATGCTCGATACTGTTTTTGGGCTCTTTCCCGTTCTCGATCCATATCCTTCTGTTGCAAGGTATCGCGCTTGTCGTAGGTTTTTTTGCCTTTTACCAGAGCGATGGTAAGCTTGCACAAGCCACGTTCATTTATGTATATATCCAGCGGGATCAGGGTCATTCCCTGTTCATCCACCTTGCTTTTCATGCGGCGGATTTCCTGGCGATTCAGGAGCAGACGGCGGGGGCGTTCTGCTTCGTGGTTAAAAAAAGCCGCCTTTTCCCAAGGAGAGATGTGGAAATTCATCAGCCAGCACTCCCCATCCTTGATGCGGGCAAAACTGTCTTTGAAATTGATCATGCCACTGCGGATGGATTTGATCTCAGTGCCTTTCAGCGAGATTCCGGCTTCAAACTTTTGAACTATATAATATTCATGCAGCGCTCTGCGGTTTGTAATCGCCTTCACCGTATCTCCCTTACTATCTTCTGTTTATAGTGCTCTGCCCGGGCAAGAAGTTCTTCCTCTGCGATGTTTTGCAAAGCGTAATCCTTCAAGGCAAAAGAACCCGCCACCATCAGATCCCGAATCTGGTGGGAACTTAGGGCATAAACAAGCTGGGAATAGGGGTTGTAGATCGGGCTGCTTTGCAGATCACGAGTGTTGATGATGCAGATATCTGCTTCCTTTCCGGGCTCGAGGCTGCCCAAAGTGTCCGCTTTACCCAGCGCTCTTGCCGCCTGAATGGTTACATGGGCAAAAGCTTCCCGTGCGGGCAGGAATTCGGGATCCTGATTGATGCTTTTATGCAGTTTTGCGGTTGTTGAAAGCTCGTCCAAAAGATCCAGGTTGTTATTACTGGCAACGCCATCGGTGCCCAAAGCGAAGGGCACATCGTGTTCCAGGATTGCTTTCAGGGGGGCAAATCCGCTGGCAAGTTTTAGGTTGCTATCTGTGCAAATAGCTATTCCACAATCCTTTCCTTCCAGCAATTTTAGTTCTTCTCCACTCAACCAAACGCCATGCGCAAAGAGGCAGCGCGTTTCCAGAAAACCAATATCCGCCAGGTAGTTCAAGGGTCGTTTCCCATGATGTTTCAAGCAGTCTTCCAGTTCAGAGCGGGTCTCGCTGAGATGCGTGTGCAGAGTCCAATCGTATCTTTGGGCATATTCAGCGCAGGTTTTCAGCAGCTTTTCAGAGCAAGTGTAGATGGCGTGGGGCGCTAAAGAGCAATCTGCCAGAGGATAATCGGCACAAAAATCTACAAGAGAGTGCATTTTTGCCATGATATCTGCATAATCCATGCCCTCTTCGCGCTCGATAATGGCAGAAGACACCTGCACGCGCATACCCGCTTTGGCGGCGGCTTGCACAATCTTATCACTGTGGAAATACATATCGTTTGTATAGCTGATGCCGTTTTTCAGCATCTCTGCGGCGCCGTGTAAGGAAGCATGATAGACAAAATCCTCGTCAATGATTTTGGCTTCCAGCGGCCAGATGTATTCGCCCAGCCATTTATCCAGGGGCAGATCATCCGCAAGCCCACGGAAATAGGTCATGGGCAGGTGGCTGTGGGCATTGATCAGCCCGGGAATTACCAGGCAGTGAGAAGCATCTGTAACATGCTTTGCTTTGTATGCTTTCATGGCGGATATCGGCAATATCTGCTCGATCTTGCTGTCTTTCACCAAAATGAAGTGGTCTTCCAGCACCCGGAAATCGCTGTCCATGCAAACGATGGTTCCGCCCTTGATGATGTGGTCGTATTTATCTTTCACGATTGCACCTTTTGTGCCGCTTCTTGGGGTTCAAAAATTCCTTTCGGGGTAATAATCTTGCTGATGTATTCCGCCGGAGTGATATCAAAAGCTGGATTTAGCGCCATTGATCCCGGATTTGCCAGGCATTTGCCTTCTACGCATTTAATTTCGGCATCCTCGCGGATCTCGATGGGGATGTCCTCTCCTTTGGCACAATTGAAATCGAAGGTGCTAATCGGAGCTGCAATATAGAAAGGAACATCGTGAAAACGCGCCATTACCGCCTTCTCATAAGTTCCTATCTTATTGGCAATATCACCGTTGAGGCAAATCCTGTCTGCCCCGGTTATCACCATGTCGATCTCCTTTTTCCAGAAATAAAAGCCGGATGCGGCGTCGGTGATGATGGCATGCGGGATGCCTTCCTGCTCCAGCTCAAACGCCGTAAGCCGGGAACCCTGGAAGCGGGGCCGGGTCTCATCCACATACACAAAGATGTTCTTGCCTTGCTTATGCGCCTGGCGGATTACGGATAAAGCCGTGCCGTGATCCACAGTGGCAAGCGCACCGGCATTGCAATGGGTAAGGATCCGAAAGCCGTCTTGAACCAGAGAAGCACCCAGGATGCCCAGTTCCAAACATTCCGCCGCACTGCGATCGGCAAATTCCCGTGCCGCCAGCAAGGCTACTTGCCGGGCATGATCCAGATCCGGAATGAACTTTAAAGTGCTTTCATACACATAGTTTACACCAATGGAAAGATCTACAGCCGTGGGTCGCGCGCTGCTTAGCTCATCCCTGGCGCTGCGCAAATAAGCCCGGAATTTCTCTGACGGTGCAGATTGTGCCGCCAAAGCCAGTCCATAGGCTCCCGCCGCGCCAATCGCCGGGGCTCCTCGGATGATCATATCCCGGATGGCAGCCGCCACTTCCATATAGTTGCTATACTCCCGTATGCTGAACTCGTGAGGTAATTTGTTCTGATCTATCATTTTAACACGGGCGTGCTCAAACCACACGCTGCGATATTCATGTCCGTTTATCTGCATTGTAACTCCATTTCATAAATAATATAGAGCATTTATGTGCCCGGGCGGGAAAAATGTCAACAGCCTTTTGGAATATTCCGCTTCAGGCTATTGGGCAGGGCTGAATAGATGGGATCTTAAAACTTTTCTACTATTTCCTTTACGGTATTGATGGGCACGGCAAAACCAATGCCGATGTTGCCCCCGGTTTCGGAAATGATCATGGTGTTTATCCCAATTACTTCGCCCTGAATATTTACCAGAGGACCGCCGCTATTGCCCTGATTGATGGCAGTGTCGGTCTGGATCAGGTTATAATGGCGCATAGTTCCGAAATCCAGGTTTCTGCCCAAAGCGGAAATCACGCCAACGCTGACCGTAGGCCGGGGATCGTTCATTACATAAGCATAGGGATTTCCCAAAGCTATGCTCCACTCGCCCACCATCAGGGAATCGGAATCACCCAGGCGGGCAAAAGGCAGATTGTTACCTTGTATTTTCAGCCTGGCTATGTCGTTTTCAGGGTCTGTGCCGATGAGTTCGGCATCAAATTCACGGTTATCGGAAAGAACTACCTTGATCTCCGAGGCACCGGAAACAACATGAGCATTAGTGATGATGTATCCTTCTGGATCGTAGATCACTCCGCTGCCCATGGATTCCACCTTGCGCTGCATTGGCCCGAAATAATCGAAGAAACCGAAAAAATCGAAAGGCATGCGGGAAGGGATTCTGCCCCTCACGATCTGGATACTGGTTACGTTCACACTCACTACAGCGGGTTGAACTTCTGCTACAGCACGGGTGATGGCGTTGTGCCGGCTGGTTCCGGTGCTGTCGCAGGGGACATCCGGCGCGCTGAACATGGTGTGAGCACCAGGCGCCTGCGCTTGAAAACTATTGATCAAAACCAGCGTAAGTCCGGCATTGAGAATCAGGATAACGACTGCGAGTAAGATTATCTGAGATGTCTTCATTGGAATTTCTTGATTGCAAATTCTATGGTTTTTATATTTACCTTGGTTTCAAAGCAGGGACCGTTGGGCCGTTCATTGAGCACTGCATAGACCGGAACTTTCCAGGCATCGCGCACTCCGTCGGTGAGATCCCGATGACACGCCACCGCAACGATTACGTTGGGCGCGTGATCCTTAATCAGTTTCCTTGCCAGCGATCCTCCGGTGGCTACTGCCGCTTTTACATTGTATCTGGCAGCCATCTTCTTGATCCCGGCAATATCGCATTTACCGCATTCGGCACATTCGTTGATATCCCCGGTAATGCGGATCTTGCAGTTGGAGTTTTGCAGACAGTGCGGCAGCAACAGCAGGATGTTTTTGTGGCTGATATCCCGAGCTTGAGAAAGCACGATCTCGTTGTTGAAATGCAAAAAGCTCTCTTGCCACTTCTCTTTTTTCTGAAAAGTGATTGTTCCCAAAGCGCGGGCGAGGTAATAATGCACATGAGCCAGCATCCATTTGCTAAAAGAAAGCAAGCCCTTGGGCCGGATGGGATGGTGTGTAGAAAGCAGCACCAGGATCCAGGGCGCCACCAGGAGCAGCAAAATAATGAATAAAGCACTGTAGATCAGGGTTTCGGCAAGGGAAAGTCCCAATTTGAAATAGCTACCCAGAGCAGCGCTCAAAAATGCCACAGCCAGGATAAACAGGCTGCTGCTCACCAGAAGTGGAAATTTTATCACAGAAAGATAGTATTCTTTCATTGCTCTATCCTTTCGCCTGTTTTCAGGCGTGCGCCCAGAATGTATTCCCGGGCATCCATGATCTTTTTACCTGCCGGCTGAACTTTACGAATCTTCAGCCAGGCATCCCCGGCAGCTATCGCAAAGCCTTCTGTGGGATATATTGCGCAGATTGTGCCGGGCTCTACGTTTTTAGGTGATGCAATCTGCTCTGCAGAAAGAATCTTCAGAGGCTTTGCCCTGAAGCTTACATAGGCTCCGGGTTGCAAAGCAAAGGCTCTTATCCGGTTCAGAATTTCCCCTGCGCTCAGCCTGAAATCCAAGTGCAACAATGCTTTATCCAGCATTTCTGAATAGCTGGCATGGCTCTCGTCCTGAGCTATCCCCGGATACATGGATGGATCCTCAAGATACTTCAGCAAGAGTTGCGCCATACTGTTTGCCAGTCTGTCGTGCAGCGAGCTGTAATCTTCATTTTCCACAATAGATACTTGTTCTTGCAGCAGGATTGGGCCCGCATCCATCTTTGCCGCCAGGCGGAAGATAGTATTCCCCGTAATTTTGTCCCCTGCCAGAATAGCGGCACGGATTGGAGATGGGCCGCGATACAGAGGCAATAGCGAGGGATGAAGATTGATGGCCTCAGGATATTGCCTACGCAGCGTTTTGCCCAGATACGCGCCGTAAGACGCCGTAACAAGGATATCTGCCTTGATCCCGGAAAGATAGGCAAGGCTTTGCTGGCTATTCACATCCTCCGGAAAGTAGCAGGGAATACCCATGCTTTGAGCCGCCTTGCCAAGCGGGGTATCCTCCAAAAGCTGTTTTCTGCCTTTGGGTCGCGCCGGCTGGCTGATTGCCAATAGCAGGGAGTGCTCCTTGTGGGCATATAGCTCTTCCAACGCGGGAATCGCAAATTCACTGCTACCGGCAAATACGATCTTCATTCATCCTCATAATTGCGGATATTCACCCCATTTTGGGCTTTCTCTTCTATTTTTTTCAGCTTATGTTTCAGCTTCAGCTTTGCCAGAGTGGAGATTCTATCGGTAAACACGATTCCATTCAAGTGGTCATATTCATGCTGAATCACCACAGCCTCAAAGCCCTCGGCAGTCTTAAGTTTTCGCTCGCCATTCAGATCGGTATAGCTATATTCGATCTTCAGTGCCCTGGGCACATTGGCATACACATCCGGCAAACTGATGCAGCCTTCTTCGCCGATCTGTTCACCTTCCATGCTGTGGATTTCAGGGTTGATCAATATCCTGGGATTTGGCTCGCTATCTTCTCTGCCCCACCAGGGATCGATCGCGAATATACGCAGATCAACTCCCACCTGATTGGAAGCCAGACCCACTCCATCGCGTTCATACATGGTGTGAATGAGATCCGGCAGATAGCTCTTCAGAAACGGATCATTTACATCCGCTTCGGAAAGTTTTTTACGCAGAATATCATCTCCCAATATTCTGATATCAAGTATCTTAGGCATTTTCGTTAACCGGCGTTTTCTACCTTGTTAATATTCAGGATCTGCACTATCGCGGCGCGCTGAAAATCTACTCTCACCTTGTTGGTATCGTCGATTTCGATTACTACGATATCCTTATCCGGCTTGATGGATACTACTCTGCCATAGATGCCGCTGGAGGTTAAGACCTTGTCGTTTACCTGAAGGCTTTCCAGCATCTTCTGGGTTTCTTTCTGACGTTTTTGTTGTGGACGGATCATGAGAAAATACATGATGCCAAAGAGGACAGCAAAGAATATCAGGGAAGAAGCCATAGAGCCTCCCTGAGCTGCCTGAGCTTGTGCTTGTAATACTATGTATTGCATTTTTTTCTCCTATATTCCAAAAAACTTTGGGTAGATTCTAATTAATATTTGCAGCAGGATATTGGCGTATATACCTGCCAAAAGATCGTCGATAATCACTCCCCAGCCGCCTTTTATCTTTTGTGATCGGTAGATGGGGAAGGGCTTGGCGATATCGAATACTCTGAACAATATAAACGCGTAAAGCCCAATTAGCCAATTGTGCGGCAAAAAGACCGTGGCAAGAAGGTAGCCCCACACTTCGTCCAGGACGATAGCCGAGGCATCCTCACCCATGCTCTGTTCCGCTTTGAAACAGATCTTTACCGACGCCAGCGCCAATAGCAAAATCAGCGCGGGAAAGAGGTAAACCCAGATGCCGTTGTAGGCAAAAGGCAAGAGCAGATAGAGCCCAAAAGCTACCAGAGATCCAAAGGTCCCCGGGGCAAAGGGTATCTTACCCACCCAAAAGAAGGTGGCAAATACGCCGGCAATATCGAGTTTTTGTTTCATAGGCTGAGTTCTATGAATGTATCCTTTTTAGCTTCCTGAATAAAGTTTTCGTAGGCTTCCATTTGTTTGATCTGCCCAAGATAGCCCTTCAATTGCTCTTTTACTTCATCGAAAGTGTAGATCCTGGAAGGCAATTCCTTATCCCGCATAAAGATGTAGATCAGCCCCTCATTTTTCAATACTTCTGTGGGACTGCCCACTGCGCTGTTCATGATGGGCGCGGCAAAGAGCTCGGGAAATTCCTCTTGAGCAAATTCACCGATCAAACCGCCATCCTTGGCTGACGCGGGATCCATTGAATACTCCTCTGCCAGTTCAGCAAAGCTTTCACCAGCAAGGATGCGTTCGCGGATGTTCTGCATCAATTGCATTTCGCGATTCTCGTCTTCTTCTGCGGCAGATACTGTCTTCAGGATGTGGCTGGCACGAATTTCTTCTCCGCGACGGTCTGTAAGTTTGATGATGTGATAGCCAAATTGGCTTTTCACGATCTCGCTGATCTCTCCAATACCCAGATCAAAGGCAGCATCCTCAAAGGGTTTTACCATCATGCCACGCTTAAAATAGCCCAGATCACCATCCTGTTGACTGCTGGGGCAATCGCTTCTTTCGCGCGCCAAAGTTCCAAAATCTGCCCCTTCCTGAAGCTCTTGATAGATGGCGCGGATATCCTGCAATGCCTTGGCTTCTGTATCTTCCGATGCTTTTACTTCACGCAGGATCATACGCAATTCCCAGCTCACAGGCTTCACCGCCAGGCTATCCTTGGTAGCTTCATAATATTCAAGCATCTCTTGATCGGATATCATCACCTGTCTGGCAATGTGCTGGGTCATCAACTGTTCTGTCAAAGCATTTTCCGTGATCTGGTCGGCAAAAAAATTCTCCAGATCCCTTGCAGTAAAACGCATCTGCGCCAGATCCTGCTGAAAAGCCGCTTCACTGGGATATTGGGAACGGATCTGCTCCACATAGCGCCCGGCATGCTTGGCAATGGCTTCTTCATCTACCTTGATATCCATCTCTTTGGCTTTTTGCACCATTACTTTTTGCTCCACCATGTGATTTAGTATCTCAGCAGGCTTCAATAGCTTTTCATCAATTTTTGCAGTTCGCATCTGATTTATCTGACGTTCCAGTTCGGATTGCAGTATTATTTCATTTCCCACGCGGGCTACTATCTTATCTACCAATTCAGCATATGCAGAAAGGCAGATTGTTGTGATCAGGACTATCCAAATTAGTTTCTTCATGTTTTTCCTTGTTTTAGTAATAATATATCTCGTTGCCCCGGGATTTTATCTCTTGCAGGAG
>CAZJJH010000041.1:0-10012 GCA_964546265.1 uncultured Candidatus Cloacimonadota bacterium | reverse complement strand
ATCGCCTATCTGCTGAAACAAGCAGGATATCCAGCCATTTACACTTTCAGCTACGAGGCAAAGAACAATCCTGAATCCCGCATCTCGCAAAGAGTGGCAAAGCATCTGGGACTGCCCTGGTTCTTTATTGAACATACCCATAATAGCTGGTACAGGGCATATTTCTCTGCTGAACGAAAACAGCACTATAAATATGCTATAAATGCTGTTTCCAGCGCTCATATCCAGGATTGGCTGGCAGTAAAAGAACTGAAACGGCAACAACTGATTCCGCCCAATAGTGTATTTATTCCGGGGCATACGGGAGACTTTCTGCAAAGCGGACACCTTCCCCCAAGCTACCACCGCCAAGAGCACTTCACTCAGGATGAGCTGGTAAAACAGATAATTGCCCGTCACTATAGATTGTGGCCCAAGCCTTCCATGGCTGATGTCCGGGCATTTTCGCAGAGAATTCTTTCCTGCATGGATACCCCCCAAATGATGCCTGCCGACGAAGCAGCCAGCTATTTTGAGTATTGGGAACTTCAGGAACGGCAAGCAAAATTCATCGTAAATTCAGTGCGTGTATATGAAGATTTAGCTTATTCTTGGGCGCTGCCATTGTGGGATTCACAGCTGATGGATTTCTGGGCAAAAGTGCCGCTCAAGCTACGCTTAGACCGAAAGTTGTGGCACACCTACCAAGCTTTGTATCTGCCCATTCCTGTTCCCGTCTTTAAGAATCTGAGTATTTCAACCAGATTGCGGAATAAGCTGTTGCGGATAGCTTTCGGGGAAATCACGGACACACGCTATGGACGCTTTGCCCCGTATCTCAACTTCCGGCAATACTCTGCCCAGAAAGTAAAAAGCTATCTGCGGCGTGATTTTGAGTATCCCGGGTTTATAGATCCGGAACGACCCTTGATTCGTTGCGATATGAATGCCCTGCAGGCATTACGAGCGATCTACGAACTGTAATGCCCGTCAGGCTTGAGTCTTGCCCTCAGCCTCAACATTAGCTGCGTTTCCCTGCCAGCAAGGAGCTCCTGCCAGATCCGTAACGAAATCTCAAAGCTCTTCCATTTGTAGCCACAGTCTGCCTCTGCCCTGAAATTGCTTTCTCCCAGAACCTCATAACCGGGATAGCGCTCGGTCTCGATCAACATCTTGTAGTTTGTATTCAGATTCATTAAGTAGCCTATCTTCAGAGCAAAAGCATCCTTAGCATAGCAGAAATGCTGAGCCAGATAGGAGCCGCTCTTCAAAGAAGCTTCTTTCTCCTGATAGTGATAACGCAGTGCAAGCGCCAGTTCCCAGGCTGCACTGATCCGGTGCCCTCCATTTAAGTAGAATCTGATGTGCTGGGGCTTACTGCTCACAAAGCTGCTATCCGTCTCGATTAGAATCTCCCTGTCGATCACTTTAACACCCATCGCAAGCCTGCTCAGATCATCCCGGTAATTCAGCCTTACATTGCTGTGTGACAACCACTCAGGCTCCCCAAGATCGCCCCGCTTCTTGTTCAGCACCGTAGCCAGCTCCAGCTTCAATCCGCCCCCCGGCTTGTATTGCAGGCTCGCCCCAATCTCTTCCCGGCGATCCAGAGTACTAAGCAGCAAGGGTTTGGATGCGTATGCGGGTCTTTGAAAACGGGAAAGATAAGAATACCCTATCTTCGCGGTGAAATCCCCGGTTTGCATTTGCCAGTCTGCTTTTATAGAAGGCTCCTTCTTCTGCAGGATCAGCTCTGTTCCCAGCTCGTTACCTGCGTGGTTAAATCTCAGATAAAGACTTCCGCTGCTAAGCAGTGAATCCAGCTCCGCATTTCTAAAACTGCGATTGTAGCTTTGTCTGTAATACATGGCGCCCAAGCCCAATTGTTCAGTTTCATGAAACACACCCAGCGCGGCGATTTGCTCCCGGGTGTGAGATAGCGCGCCATCCTTGCTCATCGGCAAGTAGGAGATTTCGGAATCCTGGATGCTTACCCGGCGCGTCTGAACAGAAAGCGCCGCCATCACTCCCAAGGCACCATAGCGAAGCGCGCAAGCAGAGCCCAATGCCGAATAGTTTTGCGCATTCGGGGGCGCCAGGATCCCCGGAAGAGAGCTCGCTTTCTGCCACAAAAGACCTCTACCCCAAGCCAGGCGATATGCGCCCAAGACGATGGAATCTCGGTAATTCAGTTGCATATTCCCCGCCCGGTGATCACTTAGCCGCAGTCCTCCCCGTATCTGCCAGGAAGGCTTTTTTAGGTGTAGGTAAGCGCTTAGATCATCCTGTTTGCCAGTATTGCCGGATAGCAGAAGAGCCCCTTCAAAGGGCTCTTGTTGAGAGTAGAAAAGGTCTGTCTCCATGTCTGTCATTGCCTGGGTTTCTTGTTCGGCTACGCTTTGAATGTCATCTGTCTCCTCAGCAAGAACGGGTAGCATAAACAACAGCAGAAGAAAGCTTAGCAGCCATTTCACCAGGGAATATCCAAAGAGATTGCATGAGTAGGATCCAGCGCAGTATGAGTGCGAATGGAATACATCAAGCTCCAGGAACCGGGATTCACTCTTAACCCCATGCCAAAGTGATTCGGCTCATTTTGCCAGGAGCCATACAGGGTGATTATCTCATGAAGTTTCAACTTTAGCCCCACTCGCAGGTAATCCTCATGATGAGATTCATCTACGTAGCTCAGGGCTGCTTCAAGCTCTGGGCTGAGGCGACCTTTGATATCAAAGCACAGCTGTTCAGAATCCAGTCCTGCTCGCAGTAGTTTCAACTCTGCCGCATATCCATCGTGGGCAAAACCTGCTCCCAGATCGTAGCTAAAGTCTGTTTGCGCGTCGTCACTCCCTACCGTGTCGTAAAACAAATGGCCTGTAGCGCCGAAGCTGATGCCCCGCCAGCGATAGTGAACATTCAAATAGGGATTGTGTTTAACATAATCTTCATGATGCAAATAGCTGGTGCCCACAGCGGCAAAGAGCTGATTACGCTTTATGGCATTATGCAAGCCTAATATGCTTACCGTAGGGCTATTGAAAGGCCTGTTGTAGAAAGTGCTGAGTCCACTTATCTGCATGATTGGAGAAAGGGAATAATCTGCCACGGAATCGGAAAGCAGAGTTATTCCGGACAAAGCATTTGCACTGGCGGAATACTCCTCTACTGCCGATAATCCACCGACTATGCAGAAGAGGAAGCTCAGGAACAGAAAGCCTGGTTTGTTATATCGCCAGTTCACTTTCAGGATCAAAGAAGTGAGCTTTTTCCATGTCCACGCTTATCGGCAACTCCTTCCCTGTTTTGGGTAATTCCTTGGGATCGAATCTTGCAACGAAGCTGTACTGCTTAGTTTTCAGAACCACATGAAACTCATTGCCCAGGGGTTCCACCAAATCGCAAATTGGGGTAAATTGCTGCGGAAACTCTGCCATACCATCATGCCGGGCATCATAGATATCTTCAGGGCGAATACCCATTATAATCTCTTTATTTTCATACTTCTTCAGCCGTTCGATTTGTTTGGGAGTAAGCTGAAGCTGGTAATCCGTGCTATCGAAGACCAAAGTGGAATCTTTGGCAACCAGTTTGCCGGTAACCATATTGATCGCCGGACTTCCGATAAAGCCTGCCACAAACACGTTTGCGGGTTTATTGTAAATATCCAGAGGGCTGTCTATCTGAAGGATTACGCCATCCTTCATTACCACGATCCTATCCGCCATTGTCATTGCTTCCACCTGATCGTGAGTTACGTAGATCATTGTGTTCTCCAGGGTCTGGTGCAGTTTAACGATCTCTGCCCGCATTGCCACGCGCAGTTTGGCATCCAGATTGGAGAGCGGTTCGTCAAAAAGGAATACTTTGGGATTTCGCACTATCGCTCTGCCCAGTGCCACACGCTGACGCTGACCACCGGATAGCTGAGCTGGTTTACGCTTCAGCATGCTCTCAATTCCCAAAAGCGCGGCTGTTTTATCCACTTTTTGTTGAATTTCGCTCTTACTCTCGCCCCTCAGCTTCAGGGCAAATGCCATGTTATCGTACACAGACATATGGGGGTACAAGGCATAGTTCTGAAAAACCATGGCGATATCGCGCTCTTTGGGCGGTTTTTTATTTACCAGATTATCGCCGATATATATGTCTCCGCTGGAGATCTCTTCCAAACCGGCAATCAAGCGCAATACGGTAGTTTTACCGCAACCCGATGGGCCTACCAGCACCACAAATTCTTTATCTTCGGCTACGAAGCTTACGTCCTTTACTGCGTGAAAACCATTGTCATAATACTTATTTAGGTCTTTTATTACTATCTTTGCCATGGCATTCTCCTTGTAAAATAATGGTTTTTTGGCTATGCAAAATATGTCAAGCAGGATTTTTCGGCTCTTGATACAGGACTACGGTATTTCTCCCGGATTCTTTTGCCAGATACAAGGCAGTATCCGCATTTTGCACAAAGCGATCGATCTCGCAACAATCGGCTGCTTTGCTCAGATTTTCGCTGGAAAGCCCCACACTGATGGTGATGGTGATTTTGTGGTGCCGATACTGGAAAGTGTGTTTCTCTATTTTTTCCCGCAAATCCTGCATCATTTTCATTCCCTTTTCGGGATCCAGATCGAAGAGAACTATCAGAAATTCCTCGCCGCCATAGCGGATTATAATATCACTTTTTCTGAAGGCTGTGGAGAGCATTTTTCCCAGTTCCACCAGCACAATATCTCCAGCCTGGTGCCCATAGACATCGTTTACCCGCTTGAAAAAATCGATATCTATCATAGCGAAACTCACTGCGGCATTGTGCCTGAAGGATAGCGCCACAATCTGATTTAAGTTGTTTTCCATGTAGCGTCTGTTTCTCAAGCCGGTTAATGAATCCCGCAGCGAAAGCTCTCCTACTTCCCGGTACAGCTCCTCAATCTTATCGAAATTGGCTTGCAAATTCTCTACGTAGCTATTGTTTCTCATGCTGGTCTGATGTGAAAGATCCAGATAGAGCCTATCTAAGAAACCAATGCTGGTTTTATAATCCGGAAGATTGCAGTGCATTCTCAGATACCGGGATATGCCGATCAAGCGTTCCCAACACTTATGCAAGAAATAGTTTGAGGATTTAAAACTCTGGATGCTATCGCGGAAGTCTTCGTTTTTACCGCTTATATAATTTCCCGCAAAGAAGTGCAGGGCATGCAATTGTGTAGCGTTCAATACAGATTCCTTGAACTCCAGAAGATCGTTGTAGAGCTTCATTTTGTCTTCAGGTGGAACCAGCTTATCATCCAGAGAAAAGAGTTCAAAGCCGATGATTGCGCTGTTTAGAGACTGCTGAGTCTTTATTTTGGCATAGAGATTGCTGAGCAGCGCCCGATAGAAGGGAGTAGATTTGATCAGTTCCAAAGAGCTTAGCCACCGCCCCATCAGAAACAGCGCACATTCATCGCCCTCAGTTTCATATATCTGTGCGGTGAGTCGAAGCAGCACTTTTGCCTTGGCCTCTACATCCGTACCCGCATTGTAGATCTTAAATTTGCACAGGTGATACAGGGTGTAGAAGCTAAGGTTTGTATCCGAGATCTCGCTCTCCATCTCTGCAGCAAGTTTGTTCGCCGCCTCAAAGTGCCCGATTTCGGCATACAAGTATAGCAACTGAAGCTTGTCGAAGAGTTTTATTATTGAAGCATCTCTGCGAAAATAATGGGAGAGAATATCCAGGGTCTGAGCATAAAATGGTGAATTGTCCAATACAGGCAAGTGGTTCAGGATAATGAAGAACTTATACAACTCGCTTTGTTGGCGCGGTCCGGATATCTTCAGACTATCGAAACAAGCATCGAAGAATACCGCTATTGCCGCTGCCAGGCGTCGTTTATCGCCGATCATATCCATGTGTTGGGTTACCAAAGTTACAAGGCTACTAATGCTTTCATCTCTCAGCTGTTCTTCTTTGGAAAACAAATTACCACTCAGGCGACGAATCTCAGTTACAGCTTTCGCTGGGATCTCGCTCATTTTGGCAATATTATAGGGACGTGGCATAGCTAATCCTCTTTTGCCGGCACAAATCTAAATACTTTTTCTCCGGGTTTGGTTAGTCCATATTGTTCCCGGGCAGCCTTTTCCGCCGCCTCAGGATCGGTTTTCAGCCTTTCATTTTCCCTTGCCAAAGAGTCATTAACAGCCTTCAAATGGCTTGCCTCGCTCTCCAGAGTCTCTACTCGTTTTTTCAGCTGATTTGTATGCCAGAAGCTATTGCGACCCAAAACCAGAATCCACAGCAACAGGGCAAAAACTGCCAGATAGAAGACATATTTCAGCACTCCGGGACTCTTGTTGGTCTTTACTTTCATCGCATTACCCTTCGGGCAATAAAAGATTTATGGATGTCAATCGCCTGGCTGGGACACAGCTCGTGGCAACACATACACTTGATGCATTTTTCTTTATCCACCAGGGGATATCCGTTCTCCTGCCAAGCAATGGCTTTAACCGGGCAAGATCGCACACATACTCCACATCTGATGCAGCGATCACTGACCACCGGATAATAATAATATATTTTTTTAAAGGCATAGCGCAGGCTTTTTGGCAGATATTTCAAGCTCTCTTTGCTCAGCTTCACCTGAGCTATATCCACACCCTCAAGTTTGTGGTGCACAAAACTATGGGGAACTACTATTCGTGAAGGGATCACCCCATCCATATGCAGAGCTTGCCAGAGATACGGAAGGTCATGAACCTTGAAGCCCATCATGCGGGAAGCCACCGTATCCAATGCCGGAATGCTGTCTGAACCCATCAGCAAGCCAAAATGCCGCGGTCTTCCGGCTGAAGGGCCTGCACCATCCATGCCCACGATCCCATCAATGATACTATAAGTTATCTTGGACCGGCACAAGCCATAGAGCGCCAGCAATTTCTCTGCAAAGCTTTTAGTATCCGGATTTTGCCTGTGATATTCGCTTTTCACCATACCCGGAACCAAACCGTAGAGATTTTTCAATGCCCCGGTAAATGCCATCAGCGAGTGGGTCTTATATTTCGCCACATTCACCACTATCCCGCATTTGAAAAGGACATCGGATATCTTTACGTTGTTGCCCTCGTAACTCAGTTCCCTAAAGGCTTCTGTAGAAAGATTTACCAGTTTGATGGGGTAGCGGTCTGCCAGATCCTGCATTCCGCAGATTTGCCATACTTTGCTAACCGACACAGTTCCGCCGGGACTATCGCCCACCCATACTTCTTTGTTTTGAGCAAGGAAATAGCGAATCAGCGCTTCCACAAGCCTGGGATGGGTAGTAACTCCCCGCTCCGGGGGATAGGCACCCAAAAGATTAGGCTTGATCAGCACTCGTTTACTGCGTTTAAGCTTATGATCCCGAAGCTCCGAAAACCAGCTCTGTACCGCGTCTTCCAAAAGTGGAAGCTCGTAACTATCTATGGATCTTATTTGTACTACGGGATGTTTCATTATTAATACGATACTATCTCTTTTCGGCGGAAGGTGCTCAGCTTCAAAGCAATGCCCAGATTGATCTGCGTTTGAGGATTCTCACCCACAATGCACTGCATGGCAGACAGATTGATCAATCCGTGCTTGAAAAAGAAGCCTATGCCCACGCTGAGGAAGTGTTGTGAATTATCCTTGATGGGAAGGCTGGTAGCTACATCGTCCCAGAACATTGATGAATCTGCTTCTGCACTTGTGTTCACGGGTAACATCAGATCCCCATCCCATACATTGGAGCGAAACATATATCCTGCTCGTAAGATGCGGTTGCCATCGCGTTTTTCCACGCCCAAATGAGCACTATAGCGATCCGAAAACTCATCGGCTATTGCTGAGTCGTTGATGAAAGCCATATCAGCAGAAAGCCTGTAGCTATCCCTAGTATAGCTCACACCCGCACTCAATTCCAGCGGCAGAACGGTATCGTATCGGGCATAGTGCAAATCCCAATCGATCTTGCCGGGAATGGTAGCAGAGGTTCCAAACCCGAACTCACCTATTTGCCAGAAAACGCCTGGTTGAATCCGTAGCGCGTATTCGCTTCGTTCAATCCTGTCGTAGGTCCTTAGGAAAATCACATCGTCCAGATAGTGAATCTGATTGTGCAGAGAAAGGCCTAAGCTTAGGTTTTCCATCACCTTATAGCTTGCCATCGCGCTGATCTGATGCAGATAGTATTTGGGAAAACGTTCCACCCACCATGCCCCTTGATTGATCTCGATGCTAAAGGCTTGCAGATTTATGCTCTTAGGATTGCTATACATTCCGGCAATTGCCAGACGTGATCCGATCCGGGCGTTAATCCCAAACAAGCCCAAGGGCATGGGGGACGTGTAATTGCTGTTCAAAGGCAGGTTGTCTTCATCCTGGGAAGGTTTGAGATTCAGCTCCGTAAAAACATGAGCTGAATCCGGCATCATTACAGCGGGGTTTACCAGAGCTCCGGAGGCGTTGCCGGGAACAGCCGCTCCGGTATAGCCTCTGCCCGCCGCCTCGGCTCCAAGGTAGTTACGGGAAAAACTCTCGTAAAAGGGATTTGTAAACTGCGGTGCGCTCAGCTCCTCAAGGCTTCCCCGCTCCTGAGCCTGTAACGCCGAAAACAGCACCATCAATACCAGTAATATTCGTACTTTCATCATTGCCTCCCTCATTCGTGCAGTGTATAAAAGGTCTGGCTGCGTTCTTTGCCTACCGATACAATCTTGATCGGCAGTTCCAGTAAATCTTCTATTGCTTCCAGATAAACTTTGGCGTTTTTGGGTAGTGCGTCCATGCTGCGCACTCCACCCAGATTCTCTTCCCAGCCCTCCAATCCCATATACAGGGGTGTCACTTTCTGGAGATCCAGCGGATGTGAAGGCGGGGTATTTAGTACTTTCTTACCCAGTTTATAACCTACGCAAATCTTCAGTTCTTCAACTCCTGAAAGCACATCCAGAAGAGTAAGAGCAATGCCGTCCAAAGTATTCAGCATAGCAGTGTATGATGCCAAAACAGCATCGAAATAGCCGATTCTTCTGGGACGCCCGGTAGTGGCCCCAAATTCATTTCCCTGATGGCGGATTGTATCTGCAAGTTCCCCAAAAATCTCTGTGGGGAAAGGACCTTCACCTACTCTGGTACAATACGCCTTAAACACTCCGGTTACTTCATCCAGTTTTCGGGCAGAAAATCCTGCGCCGGTGCCAATGGCATCTAAAATCGTGTTTGATGAAGTTACATAGGGATAAGTTCCCCAAGTGCGGTCCAACATGCTACCCTGAGCTCCCTCAAACAGGATTCGAGCGTCACGCTTGTGAGCTTCCTGGAGCAATTCAAAGGTCTGCCCTGCATAAGGTCTTAGCTTTTCCCAACAGCTCTTCAGCCCCCGGGTAAGCGTTGCCATTTCGGCAGAATCGATTTTCAGGCCGTGATAACGGTAAAGCTCCGTGATCCTGCGTTTCATATACGCAGGATGAGCCAGATCCATCAAGCGAAGCCCGGCTCTGGCGGTAAGATCCGCATATGCAGGACCGATTCCCCTGCCGGTTGTGCCTATCTTTCCGCTTTTCAAGAGACCTTCATTGATCCCGTCCAAGCGCTGATGCAAAGGCAATACAATGCCGGTGCGCTCGTCGATAAACAGGCGTTTGGAAAAATTTATCCCCCCGGCTTCCAAGGATTCTATCTCCTCTACCAAACTGAAGGGATCCACCACTACTCCGGCTCCAATTACACATTTTGTGCCCGGATACAATATTCCGGAAGGCACCGCGTGAAATACGTACTTCTTACCATCTACAACGATCGTGTGGCCGGCATTGCTGCCCCCTTGAAAACGAACCACAAAATCCGTGTTATCGCCCAAATAGTCAACTATCTTGGCCTTAGCCTCATCTCCCCACATGCATCCCAATACAGCTATAGCAGGCATTCTAAACTCCACATTTAATTAGAGCTACATGCTTAAATATTTTGTGTCTTTTGTCAATGTAAATCTTGTTAGATTATATGCTGGATAAAGAATTTCATAAGATT
>CAZJJH010000040.1:0-10227 GCA_964546265.1 uncultured Candidatus Cloacimonadota bacterium | reverse complement strand
GAACGAAGCCAAATATTGTATCCCCTACCGGGCGCGACATTATGTATTCAATTCCGCTTTTGCCATCGTAACCGCCCTGCATCTGGGTTTTAGCAGGGAAGAAATTCAAAAAGCACTTTCCCAAGCAGTGGAGCTGGAACTGCGCATGCAAGTTGAGCAGCGGGGACAGGGAGCCTTAATAATTGATTGCTACAATGCCAATCCGGTCTCCATGCAATCCGCAATTGAATTTTGGCACGGCTATCAGCCGGATAAACCCCACGTCGCCATTTTAGGCGATATGCTGGAATTGGGCGAAAGTGCACAAGTTTACCATCAAATGATAGGCGCAATCCTTGCCGATAGCGGCGAGGATTCGATCTATAGCGTTGGTTCGTTCTCCAGACTGTATCACACCCAAGAAAGCAAGCACTATGCCAAAGTGCAAGACCTGCTGGCAGATTTTCCCTGCTTCCCTGATGACGCTGTGATCTTGGTAAAAGCATCACACGGAATCCGGCTGGAGAAACTATTGCCCGCCCTAAGAGGAGAGATCTGATGTTGTATCATTTGCTGTATCCGCTGGCTGATTATTCCATCTTATTCAACGTGTTTCGTTATGTAACTTTCCGCTCGATTGGCGCATTTATTACGGCGCTGATTTTTACTTTGCTCTTCGGACCCCCATTCATCAGGATGCTCCGCAATAAAGCGGCAGTGGAAAGCATCGACGACGATATGCCGGAGAAACACAGGATCAAGGCGGGAACACCTACGATGGGCGGCTTGATCATTCTGGTGGCACTTCTGGCAGCATCACTTTTTTGGAACATACTTACCAATTCCGCCATTCTGATGATGTATCTATCCACATTATGGCTGGGGATTCTAGGTTTTTTGGACGACTACCTGAAAAACTTTGTTAAAGCCAAAAAAGGCCTGGTGCCCAAATACAAGCTCTGGGGGCAGATCTCGATCGCGCTGATCCTGACTTTGGCTATATACTACAGTTCCTCTCCGGCGGATCAGATCACAAACCTGCAGATACCTTTCTTTAAAGATCTCATCCTACCTCTGGGCTGGCTTTTTGTACCCTTTGTAGTATTCATGATCACCGGAAGTTCCAATGCGGTAAACCTCACCGATGGTCTGGATGGGCTTGCTGCGGGCACGCTGGCGTTCTCGGCTTTGGGACTGGGTATCATGAGCTATCTAAAGGGAAATTACATTGCCGCAAACTATCTGAATCTGGAATTTATTCAAAACGCGGGCGAACTCACGGTCTTCATCTCTGCGCTGATGGGGGCTTTGATTGGCTTCCTATGGTACACTAGCTACCCGGCGCAGGTGTTTATGGGCGATACCGGTTCTCTGGCTTTGGGAGGGATTCTTGCCGTGATCTCGGTACTTTTAAAAGAGCAGATATTTTTGGTGATAATAGGTTTTATCTTCGTAATCGAAACCTTTAGCGTAATCGTTCAGCGCTATTGGTTTAAATATACAAAAAAGAAGTATGGAGCGGGACGCAGAGTGTTTTTATGTGCGCCTATCCACCACCACTATGAATTGAAGGGAATTCACGAGACCAAGATCGTGATCCGTTTTTATATAGTTGCCATTTTGTTGGTAGCTATTGGACTCAGTACTATAAAACTTCGATAAAGGATGTTTCATGTTTGATGCTTCACTGAAGTATGGCATTCTGGGTATGGCGCGAAGCGGAATCGCTGCCGCCTATAAAATCAAGGAACTGGGAGCTAAAGCCTTTTTAAGCGAGTTGCAAAGCCGGGATAAGATTCCCTCGGCAGAGCAATTGATCCAAGATTTTGCCTGCGAGTTTGGCGGACATACCGGCAAACTGCTGGATTGTGACGTCTGGATTGTAAGCCCCGGTATTCCCCTTAACGCCCCAATCATTAAGCAAGGGCGTGAACACGGCATTAAAATGATCTCCGAGATAGAATTTGGCTGGCAGATCAAAGCAGATGACAGCCGGGTGATCGCTGTAACAGGA
Source organism: uncultured Candidatus Cloacimonadota bacterium (assembly GCA_964546265.1). Lineage (GTDB taxonomy): Bacteria > Cloacimonadota > Cloacimonadia > Cloacimonadales > Cloacimonadaceae > UBA5456. The sequence goes on along the minus strand of CAZJJH010000040.1, from coordinate 8,234 downwards.
TCCAACGGCAAGAGTACTACCGCCAGTTTGATCTACCACATCCTAAAGCAAATGGGTCATCCTTGCATCCTGGCGGGAAATATCGGCAGCGCGTTTTGCTCCTTCCCCATTCACAAACCAGGAATCCGGTATATTGTTCTGGAAATCAGCAGCTTTCAGCTGGATCTCATCAGCAGTTTCGCTCCACACGTAGCTGTGCTGCTAAATCTCAGCCCTGATCATCTTAATCGCTACAACGGTTTTGCGGATTACTGTAATAGCAAAATTAATATCTTCCGCTACCAGGGCCCTCAGGATTTTGCCGTATTGTATCAGGATTCAGACGAGATAACCAAGCGAATATCGCATATCAAAGCCTGGAAGTTATACTTTAGTCTTACAGCCAAAACCGCCGCTGCCCATTTGGAAGATAAGTTTATCAAGATCGGGCAACACGAGATCTCGGTATTTGAACTACCCATAATGGGTCCCCATAACCAGCTTAACACAATGGCAGCATTGCTCTGCGCCCAAGCCTTGGAGCAGGATATGGCGCTAGCAATGGAAGCAGTAAAGAGCTTTGCCTCTCTCTCCCATAGACTGGAGTTTGTTGAGAGTGTAGAAGGAGTGAATTTTTATAACGATTCCAAGGCAACCAATACTGATTCCGTGCGTAGCGCTCTGAAGTCTTTCGACAAACCGATTCGCATCATTTTGGGCGGCTCAGACAAGGGCGAGGATTACTCGGTTCTTACTGAGGATCTGCAAAATCATGCCAGTAAAGTTTATATCACAGGAGATTCGCGCTACAAAATGCAGCAGGCCTGGTTAGGAAAGGTTCCTTTGGTTTTGGTGGAAGATTTTGAAGAGTGTGTAAGGCTTGCACTGGAAGAATCCACCATGGGAGAAAGCATTGTGCTCAGCCCCGCCTGTGCCAGCTTCGATAAATTCACTAACTTTGAACACAGAGGCGAAACATTCAAACAAATCGTAAGGAAATTGAAGAGTGAAAAGGAACAGGCTTAGCACATACATAGTCGGTTTCGACCGCGTGATCTTCCTTAGCTATCTGGCCTTATGCCTGATCGGCCTGATCGTGATGGTAGATATTACTTCTGTGCAAAGCTCAATGACCTATTTTTACCGACATCTTGTCTTCCTGGGGATATCAGCAACGGCTGCCATCTTCATTCTTTACTTCTTCGATCTGACCAAACTGCGCTTTACCAATACCTGGCTGGTTTATATCGCAATCCTGATGCTGATCTGGGTTTTGATCAAAGGATCTACAATCAAAGGAGCCACTCGTCAGATAAACTTTGGCCTTTTCAGTTTTCAACCATCATTTTTTGCCCGTATCGCTCTGGTTTTCTTCTATGCCAATGTATTAGACAAAAAGAACCAATTACTGCGGGACACCAAAAACATTCTGCATTTCCCCAAAAACTTTCCGGAGCTAACAGTTCTCACCGCCGCAGTGTTTATCCTCATTTTGGTGGAAAGACACCTCTCCGCGATTATCATTGGCGGCATGGCACTCATCGGAATGCTTTTCTATGCCGGAATCCGCAAACGCATCCTTTTGATCTTGCTGGCAGCAGGATTAGTAGTGGGAACCCTGATCATCACCCAAGGTGAAAGCTTCCGTATGCAAAGGCTGCGCACCTACAAGAAGTATTCGCTCTTCTTCCCGGAAAGAGATCTCTCAGATAGCGGTAACGCAGATTATCAGGTTCGTGAAAGCCTCACCGCTCTAACCAGCGGGGGATTCTTGGGTACCGGGATAGCCCGGGGCAGAGCCAAACACTACTATCTGCCGGAAGCCAGAACGGATTACGTATATACTATCATTGGCGAGGAAACCGGATATCTGGGAGCAATGGTGGTTTTTATCCTGCACAGCACCCTGTTTTTCGCCAGCTTGAGAATGGCAGAGAAACAAAAGGATAATTATCTGAAGTATCTAGCTGCTGGAATGGCATTAAACATCTACTGCAACGTTTTGGTAAATACTGGTGTAGCGATGAGCATCCTGCCTCCAACCGGAAACACACTGCCTTTCATCAGCTATGGTGGTAGCGCCCTTTTGATGGACAGTATCGCTATTGGGGTGATCCTGAACGTAAGCGCACAAAGGAGGACTCTGTGAGATTTGCGTTTGGCGCCGGTGGAACCGGTGGACATATCGTTCCAGCTTTGGCTTTGGCTGAAAGGCTGAAGGAGAAAGGACATCAGTGCATTTTCATCGGCAACAGGCTAAGCATGGAAGAGCGCATGGCACAAAAGGCTGGCTACCAATTTTACAGCATTAAAGTGCAAAAGCTGTATCGCGGTTTAAAGCCAGCAAATCTGCTGTTTCCTCTCTACCTCGGACTCAGCATTGTGCAAAGCAGAAAGCTGTTAAAAGAGCTAGATATCGCCGGAGTAATTACTACCGGAGGCTTTGTAGCAGGTCCGGTAGCACTCGCCGCTATCAGCAAAAAGATCCCCTGTTTTCTGCACGAGAGTAATTCCTACCCGGGGATAACTACCAAATATCTTGCCCCGCATTTGCACCGTCTATACATCTCTTTTGAAGAAAGCCGCGGCCATCTTGCCCGGGGAAGAATCAAAAACTTTGGTATCCCAATATTGAAGCAAGGTACAAAGACAGAGCCGGACAGAGCAGAATTTGGCTTAAGTAAGGATAAAGCTGTGCTACTGATTACCGGGGGCTCTCAAGGCTCGCTTGCCATAAACAGCGTTGTCTCCAGTATCGTTAGCGTCCTTTTGGAGCAGGGCTGGCAGATTCTCTGGCAAACCGGCAGAACTACTTTTCGGCAATTTGAAACCGCGCATAAGGGCAAGGCAGGGATCCAGATTTTTGATTTCACTACCGATCTGCCTCAGATGATGCGCTGCGCAGATCTGGCAATAACTCGTGCAGGGGCAATGACTATTGCCGAGCTGGAATCCGCTGCGCTCCCTGCAATATTAGTTCCCCTACCCACCGCCGCGGAAAACCATCAATATCATAACGCCAAAGCTCAAAAAAAGAAAGGAGTAGCAGAGCTCATCATCCAAAGCGAGCTAAGCGCACAAAATCTGCTCTCCACTATAAAAAGCATGGATCGCGCTTCTTTGCGCAAAAACCTGCTCGCATTACCGCCTAATACGGCAGCCGAGCAAATATGTGAGGATATCCTCAGTTTCTATAAGGAGAAATAATGCTTGGAAGAACCAAAAAGATTCATTTCATCGGAATCGGCGGCATTGGCATGAGTGGTATTGCCGAGTTTCTGCACAATCAGGGCCTGGAAATAAGCGGATCGGACATGAAAAAGACAGACCTCACGGCTCACTTAGAGAGCCTGGGCATCAAAGTTACTGAAGGACACAATCCCGATCTGATTCAAGACGCGGATGTAGTAGTAAAATCATCTGCCGTAAAAGACGATAACCCTGAAATCATGGCGGCAAAAGCGATAAAGATTCCGGTTATCCGTCGCGCCGAGATGCTGGCAGAAATCACGCGGATGAGTTTCTCCATCGGGATATCCGGCACTCACGGGAAGACCACTACCACATCCATGGCAGGTATGGTATTGGAAGCTGCCGGTTTGGACCCCACAATTATCGTGGGCGGAAAAGTAAAAAACTTCGGCTCAAACAATGTAATGGGCTCCGGCAAATACATCGTGGTGGAAGCAGATGAATATGATCATTCCTTTTTATCTCTCACACCCTGCATAGCCGGAATCACCAATGTGGATGAGGATCACTTGGATTGCTACCGAAACCTGGATGACATCAAAGGGGCGTTTATAGAATACGCCAACAAAGTCCCCTTCTTCGGCAGCGTGATCGCATGTCTGGATGACCCCGGAGTGCAAACCATCCTGCCCCATATTAACAAAAAAATCGTAACTTACGGACTCTCCAGGCAAGCCGACGTTCAAGCCTTAAACATCGAGATGAAAAACTTCGCCGCTTCTTACGACCTCTCTTACAAGGGTTACAAGCTGGGCAGAATCTCCATGAAAGTAAGCGGCAAACACAACATCCAAAATTCACTGCTAGCTGCTTCTATCGGCCTGGAGCTGGATCTCCCCTTCAAAAGCATTCAGGATGGGATGGCATCTTTTAACGGTGTGTATCGCCGCTTTGAGCTGAAAGGCGAAGCGCAAAGCATTACCGTTTATGACGATTATGCCCACCATCCCACCGAAATAGTCGCCAGTTTGGAAGGCTTTAAGGATAGCGTAGATCGCAGAATAGTAGCGCTCTTCCAACCCCATTTGTATTCCAGAACCAGAGATCTCTACGAGAAATTTGGTAAGGCTTTCTTCAGTTGCGATTGCCTCATTATTGCACCAATCTACCCGGCGCGAGAACTCCCCATTCCGGGAGTAAGCTCCAAGCTCATTGCCGATGTAGCAATTCAGAGCGGGCACCATCAAGTTCACACTATAGAAGATAACGCGCGCATCGTGCAGGAAACGATAGCATTATTGAAACCAAATGATATCCTTATTACCATCGGAGCTGGCAATATCTGGCAATATGGTGAAGAAATCCTGGCCGAACTCAAGAAAAGAGTTGACACAATCAGTAAAGTTAAAAAAAGTAGTAACTTATGAGCTTTTCGGCGTGTTTTAGATTTTTGCCGAAAGCCCCGTATATTCACTATTTACAATAAGGTAGCAACATGAAAGAAAGAAAACGCAGAGGAAACAGCAGATATTATCTGTATTTCAGCCTGTGCCTATTGGGCGTTATCGCTTTAGGCATCGGCTTTTGGTACGCCTTGCGCCACCTGCCTTTTCTGGAAGTGAAGAGTATCTCTGTTTCCGGTAATACAGCCGTGCCGGATTCTTTGATTCTAAACCACTGCAATACATATCTCGGCACAAATCTCTTCAAGGTTCCCAAAAAAAGTATTCACCGGGAACTGGGCAAGATCTCCCGCATCAAGGAACTTAAGATCAAACGCCAGCTACTAAATAAGTTAAAGATAGAGATAACCGAGCGTCAGGGAATACTTTACGTAAAAAGTTTTGAAGGGATGCTCTTCCCCATCGACGCAGAAGCTGTAGTACTGGAACGCTATACACCAGTTTACCGGGAGGATATTCCGATCTACAGTTCCTACTACAAAAACTCCCAGTTAAAGCCCGGGATGAAGCTGGCAAAAACGGATCTTGCCCGCATCCTCAAGACGCATTTGCGCATAATTCAGGAGGCAGGTGACTACCTCCCCATAATATCTGAATACTACATGATTGATGATACTATAAACATCATCGACGCTCGCTATGGAACCCGCATTATTCCGGGTGAGGATCACTTTGCGGATCAGCTCAGGCGCTACCAGTTTGTGCAGGATAACGGCAATATCAGCCGCCGCAGCGTAGTGGACCTCCGCTACGATAATCAGGTAGTAGTAAAGGCAGGAAACAAATGAAAAGCAGCATTATAACCGCTTTGGATATTGGCTCTACAATGGTTCGCGCCATTATCGCCAAAACCCTTGCCAACAATCGTTTGGAAGTTTTAGGCATTGGAGAGTGCCCCTCTGAAGGCATCGAGCGGGGCATCGTCAAAGACATCCAGGCCCTCTCTAATAAAATCAGGCAATCTCTGGAAGAAGCCGAGACTGCAGCCGATACTGATGCCGTGAACATCTATACCAATATCACCGGAGAACACATCCGCACCCAATTGGGTGATGGCAGAATCTCCATCCCCAGTGAAACTCCCAATGAACCCGGGGAAATATCCATTGAACATGTGGAGCAAGTGATAAATGACGCAAAGAATAGCGTCAAGATTCAGAAAGGCTACGAACGCCATAAGATTCTTCACGGCATCCCGCATGATTACATTATCGATTCCCAGGACGATATCCGCAACCCTGTAAATATGAACGGATTCCATCTCACGGCAAAAGTTCTCACCATTCTCTCGGAACTTACTCCCATGAGGAACCTTACCAAATGCATCGAGCTTTCCGGCTACGAAATGGATCCGGACAATTTTGTCTTGAATCACGTTGCGCTCAGCCATAGCATTCTTTCGGAAGATGAGCGCCGCTTGGGCGCTATTCTGATGGATGTAGGAGGCGGTTCCTGCGATATTTCAATCTACAATCGTGGAGCGCTGGAGAAAGTTCTGGTGATCCCGATGGCTGGTAAAGCCATTACCGAAGACCTCGCCATTGGCTTAAAAACCACCCTTGCCAGCGCTGAATATATTAAAACCCAATTTGGTAACGCCATCGCCAGTGAAGTGGATCAATCTCTGGAAATAGAAGTAGAGGGAATCAGCGGCAGAGCAGGCACCCGGCGCCCTCAATATCTGGTAAGCCACGTTATTCAACACCGGGTGGAAGAAATGCTGGCATTGTGCTACAACCGCAGTAAAGATTATTATACTCCGGAGCTCGTAACCGCGGGCATCATTCTTTGCGGTGGCAGCGCTAAATTGGAAGGTCTGGATACTTCCATTACAAACGCCTTCAATCTGCAGGTAAAAATTGCCCGCCCGGATCTTTCCAAGCTGGATGGCATGAGCTCAAGGCTGGACGACCCCGGCTTTGCTACCGCAGTAGGCATCTTGTATTATGCAATGGGCTTTGAACACGATCCCCAGGCCCGGAGCTTCAATCTGGGGGATCTTGGCACCAGTAAATTTGTAGATAAACTAAAGAAAATTATAAAGGACTTTACCTAAGGGGGAAAACATGATAGAATTTGACGAAAGACCCGCACAAGTGGGTACCAACATTAAGATCGTAGGTGTCGGCGGAGCCGGCGGAAACGCGATCAACACAATGATCGAAAATGAGCTCAACGGTGTAGAATTTATCGCCGCCAATACCGATGCGGATGACCTTACTAAAAGCAGCGCTAAGATGAAACTGCAGTTGGGAAAGAAACTAACCAGGGGGCTGGGAACCGGAGCAAATCCCGATGTCGGATCCAGAAGTGCCGAAGAATCCAAAGATGAGATAAAATCGCATTTGGAAGGCGCTGATATGATTTTCCTTGCCGCAGGAATGGGGGGCGGAACCGGAACCGGAGCTACCCCCGTAATCGCCAAAATCGCACGCGAAATGGGCATCCTTACCTTGGGTATAGTTACAACCCCATTCCCCTTTGAAGGCAAGAAGCGCGAAGAAAACGCGGATCACGGCATCCGCCATCTCAGTGAATATGTAGATACTCTGATCGTGATTCCCAATGAGAGGCTTTGTGAGATTTACGGCAATGCCACATTGAAAACCGCCTTCAATAACGCGGATAACGTTTTGTATGAAGCGGCAAAAGCTGTAAGCGATATCATCACTATTACCGGGTTGATAAATGTGGACTTTGCGGACGTGAAAACTGTGATGCAGAATATGGGTCACGCTCTGATGGGAACAGGTATCGCTGAAGGTGAAAACCGTGCCATTAACGCCGCGCGACTCGCCATCAGCAACCCGCTACTATCGGATGTCAGCCTTGCCGGATGCCAATCCTTGCTGCTGAATGTTACCTGCGGAGAAGACATCCTCATGAGCGAATTTGCAGATGTGTCAAATGTGATTGTTAATGAGACCGGAAAAGGCGCCAACATCATCATGGGTGCTATTGTGGATCCCAATATGACAGGAAAGATCTCGGTAACCATTATCGCTACCGGTCTGGATAAATCCAATCAACAAAATCACATCCTGGATTTCCCCAGTTTCGACAGCCCTAAAGATAATCCCAACCAGGAAAAAACCAACGCTCGCATCGAGGAAGACATCAAAGATATCTTTGATACTTTGGGAATTAACAAAAACAGCAAGGAAGATAAAACGGTAAGCAGCGCAGATGATACCAACCGGATAAAACCCCTCCGGACAGACGTTCCCAGTTTTCTGAAAGCATTGGATTGATAAATCTTACGTGGTATCGGTCTTCTTCCCCCGAATAGCCGATACTGCCCAATAACACAAAGGATCTTCGGCGATCCCCCCTGCCGGAGATCCTTTTTTTTTGATAGATCAAGCCCCTTTTATATCCGGAATAAAATCCGAAAAGCTGATATTTTGGCTCTCTTCCTGGATGACCGCACCAGTAATATATGCCGGGCGCTGGCTGCCCAAGACAAGATATATCCCCTAAACGATGCCCTAGAAGTGATGGATAATCTCATGGCTCTGGATACCAAGTCCAATAGCCTGGATGATGCCAGAGACTATATCAAAGCTCTTGCACCTTGGATCAAGGACGATCAGATCGAAT
>CAZJJH010000039.1:0-10269 GCA_964546265.1 uncultured Candidatus Cloacimonadota bacterium | reverse complement strand
GAAAAGAGAAGCTACAAACTACAGCAGAATTGCCTTGACACCTTGCCAAATGCCAAAGCTGATGGTTCTCATGGATTTTCATGATAGCCCCCCTGCTTTAGAGCAATTTATCAGCCATTTGCTGGAAACTCCCCGGCATGCGCAGACCATTGTATCTTCCCAGGAGCTGGCGGCAAGGATGGGAGAGAGCGAGGATTTTCCGGAAGGCTTGCATCCCTATCTTAATGCTTTGCTTCTTCGCATGGGAATATCCCGGCTGTATAAGCACCAGGCAGAAGCCATTAGAAGGGTGTTTGCGGGCAAAAACATCGTGATATCTACCGGAGTTTCCAGCGGCAAAAGCATGGCATATTGGCTGCCCATTCTGCAGGAGATTGTTTCCGGAGGAAAGGCTAAAGCCTTGCTGCTGTATCCCACCAAGGCTTTGGAGCAGGATCAGATGCAGAAGCTGGGCGGGATGTGTACCGCTCTGGTAGCGGCGGGGAGCAGGCGCATACAAAGTGCTATTTACGATGGTGATACACCGCCGGGTTTACGTAGCAAGATTCGCCGCAATGCCGATATTATTGCCAGCAATCCGGATATGCTGCATCTGGGGATATTACCCAATCATCCTTTGTGGAGCAGTTTCATTTCTCGCCTGCGCTTTGTGGTAATCGATGAGATTCACTACTATCGTGGTGTGATGGGTTCCCATTTTGCCAATGTGATCCGGCGCTTGAAAAGAATCTGCCGGGTATATGGTGTAAAGCCCATCTTCATATGCACATCCGCCACTTTGGGTAACGCCCGTGAGCTGGCAGGAAACATCCTTGAAGATGAGGTGGAAGAGATCTTTGAAGATAGTTCCCGCCAGGGCGCAAAGCACTACATGATAGTGAATCCGCCTATTGTGGAGCGGGATTTGGGGATCCGGCGCAGCTCGATGATGGAATCGGTAAGCCTGGCTCGGATTGGGCTCAAACACGATCTGCAGAGCATTTTGTTCAGCGTTACCCGGCCCAGTGTGGAGATGATCTATCTGGCGATGTCGGAAAAAGAAAAGCCCTTCATTGCCGCATATCGCAGTGGTTATCTGGCAGATGAACGGCGTAAGATCGAGCGGGATCTGCGCGAAGGCAGGCTAAAGATGGTGATATCTACCAACGCACTGGAATTGGGGATCGATATTGGCGGGCTGGATCTGGCGATCATCAATGGCTATCCCGGCAGCATTGCGGCGGTGCGTCAGGAAGCAGGCCGGGCAGGAAGAAAGGGGCGTCGCGGAGTTGCGATATTGGTGGCAGGTTCCAATCCCCTGGATCAATACATTTGCAACCATCCGGAATATCTTTGGGAGAGCAATCCGGAGCAGGCATTGATAGATCCGGATAACACAGAGATTCTGCTGCGTCAGTTGGATTGCGCGGTCTGCGAGCTTGCGTTAAGGGAAGGGGAGAGCTTTGGCAGGATGCCGTATATCGAGCTTTTGGGCTATCTGGAACTCTTGATGAAAGAGGGCAAAATCCGCAAAGTGGGGAATAAATTTATGTCAATAAGCGGACGTTATCCGGCGCAGGATGTTTCTATCCGCAATGCTTCCGGAGTGTATCCCATTCTCTGCGAAGGCAGGGTGATAGGCTCTGTGGATGCCGATAGTGCCCATTGGATGACACATCCCAACGCCATCTATCTGCATTCTTCAGAAACCTACATCGTGCAGAAGCTGGATTTGGAGAAAGGACTGGTAGAGGTGCGCCCTCTGGAGGCAGATTATTATACGCGGGCATTGCGCGAGAGCGAGCTGGAAGTAGAAAAGCTGGTGTGGAGCCGGAATCTGGACTGGGGTAAAAAGCATTTTGGGGAAGTAAAAGTTCATTCCCGGGTAAGCGGGTTCAAGAAAATCCGCTTTGGGAGCATGGAGGTGTTGGGTACAGATGATCTGGATCTACCGGTGCAGATATTGCACACCAAAGCGTGGTGGATATCCCTGAGTGAAGTTTGCGTGCACCAGATTCGCGAGCAGGGCTTGTGGAACAGCGGAAGCGCGGATTATGGCAAGGGTTGGCGGAAGCTGACGGAGGCAATCCGGATGCGGGACGCATACCGCTGTGTAAATTGTGGAGCAAAAGAAAACGGCAGAGCCTGGGATGTGCATCACAAGGTTCCCTTAAGGATGTTCAAGGACATTTTGGCCGCAAACGATCCCCAAAATCTGGTAACGCTGTGCCCACGCTGTCACCATCTGGCAGAACAGCGGGTGCAGGTGCAGAGCGGCATCGCGGGGCTGGGATATCTGATTCACAATCTTGCTCCTTTCTTTGTGATGTGTGCTTCTACAGATCTGGGATTGCATTTTGAGGCAGAATCCGAGCTCTGCGGGGGAAATCCGGTAATCGCGCTTTACGACATGATTCCCGGGGGGATAGGTTTGAGCCAGAAGCTCTATGATATTCAGCAGCAGATATTTGCCGCTGCATATGAACGGGTGCAAAGCTGCCGGTGTGAAAGCGGGTGCCCTGCGTGCGTAGGGCCTGTGGCAGAAATGGGAGAGGGTGCAAAAGCTCATGCCGCAGCGATCCTGGAGCAGATTTCAGGCAATTGAAACAGGGATGCAGGGCAATTTTACTTGACATTTGGCAGTGCTTTATTAAATTGAGATATCACAAATAGCTACATGAGGTGCTATATGGAACTCAAAAATCTGCAGCTTAGCTTTCCTGAAGATTGCAATATTATTCTAGGACAAAGTCACTTCATCAAGACGGTTGAAGATCTATATGAAGCGATGGTAAACAGCGTTCCCAATATTCAATTTGGCATGGCTTTTTGCGAAGCTTCCGGTCCCTGTCTTATCCGCAAGGATGGCACAGATACTCAGCTGATCGAGATCGCCGTGGAAAATATGCGCAAGTTGAAAGCGGGGCACAGCTTCTTGATCGTGATGCGTGGTGTATTTCCGATCAACGTTTTGCCGGCAATAAAAGCCTGTAGGGAAGTTGTGCAGATCTTTTGTGCCACGGCAAACCCCACTCAGGTGATTTTGGCTTCCAGCGAACAGGGCTGTGGCATCCTGGGCGTGATCGACGGTTTTTCTCCCAAAGGAGTGGAATTGGATACTGATATCAGCCACCGTAAGAAGTTTCTGATGGATATCGGGTATAAACGCTGATGAGGCTTTTTGTAGCTCTGGAACCGCCGGAGGAGATCAGGCAGGATCTTCTGAAAGCGCTTGAGTATTTACAAGGACTGAAACACAAAGATATAAACTGGGTAAAGCCTGAAAACCTGCATCTCACGGTAAATTTCATCGGCGAAGTGGCAGAACACAGATTGCCGGAATTGAAAGACCTGCTGCGGCGGATGACCCAAAAAAAGGAGAGTCCGAAGCTGAGAGCCGAGGGCATCGAGCTTTTTCCCTACCGTTTTCCGCGCTTAATCTGGCTGAAGCTTTCCGGGGATCAAGATGTTCTGAAGACTCTGAACCGGCAGACCCTGACCAGTTTGCGAAGCCTTGGTATAGAAGCGGATGCCAAAAACCTGAAGCTTCATGTAAGCCTGGGACGCATCAAGAGCCAGCAGAGCGTTGAATTTGAACAAATGGCATTGGGATATCAGTTCCCGGAAAAAGTGTGTGTATGGGATACCATAAGCCTCTACAAAAGCTTATTGCGTCCTACAGGACCTCATTACGAATTAATTGAACAGTATTATCTAAAATAAAACGGAGGAAAAATGCTGGATAAAAACAAAGATGCAGCCCTTAAAACCGCAATTTCTCAATTGGAAAAGAAATTCGGAGTGGGCACTCTGATGCGTTTGGGCGATAAACCCATCAAGACAGTGGACGTAATTCCCACTGGAGCCTTCAATCTGGATATCGCTCTGGGCATTGGGGGCATTCCCAAAGGCAGAATCACCGAAATATATGGAGCCGAAGCAAGCGGAAAGACCACCCTTACTCTGCACATAGCCGCAGAGTGTCAGAAATTGGGCGGGACCGTGGCATTTGTGGATGCGGAGCACGCGCTGGACGTGGCATATGCCAAGCGGCTTGGGGTTCAGACCGATAACATGTTGCTTTCGCAGCCGGATGGCGGAGAGCAAGCTCTGGAGGTAACAGAGACTTTGGTGCGCAGCTCTGCAGTGGATCTGATAATCGTAGATTCCGTGGCAGCCTTGGTTCCCAAACAGGAGATTGAGGGCAATATGGGGGATAGCCACGTGGGTCTGCAAGCCCGGCTGATGAGTCAGGCTCTGCGCAAGCTTACTGCCATCGTTTCCAAAAGCAATACTGCCGTGATCTTCATCAATCAGACCCGGATCAAGATCGGTGCTCCGGCATTTGTAAATCCGGAAACCACTACCGGTGGTGTGGCGCTGAAATTCTACAGTTCTCTAAGGCTGGAAATCCGCTATGGCGGGGCGATCAAGGAAACCGGCGGCGATACTCAGATCGTTGGTGCGCGCACTAAAGTAAAAGTAGTAAAAAACAAATTTGCTCCGCCCTTCAAGACGGTGGAATTTCCCATCATCTTTGGCAAAGGGATCTCGCATCTGGATATCCTGATCGATATGGCGGTGAGCCACGATATTGTGAAAAAAAGCGGCTCCTGGTATGCCTATAATGAGGATAAGCTGGGACAGGGACTGGAAAAAACCAAACAGTATCTGTTGGATACCCCGGATCTTTTGAAGGAAATCGAAGAGAAACTGATGAGCAAAATAAGCCCCGAGGAATTCATCGAAAGTCCCAGTCACGATGATTCTGAAGTATTGGACGAAGACTAAAAGACTAAGCTACATAAGCTTGGATAACGTTGTGTGGGGGGTTCTTCCGGTAAGAACCCTTCACCATATGTATCCTTTTGCCATGGAACAGGAGATATCTGTTTCGCAGGCAGAGGAGCTTTTTCGGGAACTGGAAAAACGGGCATGGTGGATTTTGACGGATTACCTTGCCAAAGCGGAGCATAGCGAGAAACAATGCCGCATGCTTCTGGCGCGGCATTCATTTCACACCGATATCGCTGATAAATGCATCGCTCTCTGCAAAGAAAAGGGATATCTGGACGACTCCCGCTTTGCGGAGTTGTATATTCGCAGCCTGCAGGAAAAAGGGAAAAGCCCGCGGATGATATCGCAGAAATTAAAAGAACAAGGCATCGCCGGCGAGATTGCACAGGAACTGCTAAGCGCTCTGGACGATCCTGCCGGAAGGGAAGAGCTGTTGCAAGACCAAATCTCCCGTTTGCTTCACAAATATCGGGAGCTGCAACCCTTTAAGGCAAAAGAAAAGATCTTTGCCTCCCTGTATCGTAAAGGATTCTCTCCTGAGGATATCTACACAGCATTCAGGGAAGTTCAAAAAGATAATGATTAGGCTTCTAAGCGGCATCTGGGCGGTGCTGATCCTTAGTTCTTGTGCCTATCAGGGCATCAATCAATATCCACTGGATAGAGGCTATCCGCTTTTCGAAAACCTGTTGGATACCTTGAACGAGCTGGGCAGAGAGTATCCTGAAATCTTCAGACACCGCATCATCGGCTTTTCCGGCTCTGAAAAACTGCCCATATATGCGGTAGAACTGGGCACGGGCGCGCGTAATGTCATCATCATTGGGCAGCACCACGCGGACGAGGTGATCGGGGTGGCGATAAGCCTGGGCATTGCTGAAGAGTTTTGCCGGCAAAGCAGGGATTCTGGCGAGACAAAGCGGCTTCTTTCCGAATACCGGATCTGGATTGTGCCCACGATCAATCCAGAAGGCTGGCGTTTGGTAAGCAGGGGGGAAGCCCGGATCAAGAGGAAGAACAACCGCGATACAGATGGCAATGGCAAATTAGATATTCGCACTGATGGGGTGGATCTGAATCGCAATTACCCCATTTTTTGGGATCTGGATGGCGAAACAAAGCACATGAGTTCCTATTTCAAAGGCTCGTCTCCGGCTTCCGAAGCAGAAGTGAAAGCCATCATTGCGCTGGGCAGGAAGGTGGAATTTGAGCTGGGGATTTTTTACCATTCCTCCATCACCGGAGCTTTGAACGAGAAAATCTTTTTGCCTGCGGTGGATACGGAAGATGCTGCCTTCAAAGAACTGGCGGGATGGGCACAGTTTTACGCGGAGAATAGTCCCCGGGATTACTTTGGCGGCGCTTACAGCCTGCATCGGGGCGTGACTTCAAAAGTGGGAAACGCCCGGAATTTCTTTTATCACGGATTGGGAGCAGGGGCGATGCTGATCGAAGTAGGCGGAGTAAACCGTCAGGGGCAGAGCATTATTCATCCCAGGGCAAAGATGCTAAAACGGATTGTAAAGCGCCACTGTAAAAGCTTTGCCGGCTTGCTGAACAAAATGAGCAAACTATAGCGCGAAAAAGCTGTTTCCACCCTCTTTGGCAATAATCCCCTTCAGCTCCATATTTGTGAGCAGTGTGCTCATCTTGCCGATGTTAAAGCCGGTTTGTATCAGAATATCATCAAAGCTGAGACTGCCGTGGCTTTTTTTCAGAAGATCATAAACGATCTGTTCGTCTTTACTGAGGATGGCACTGATCTCCAACTGGGGACTTTCTTCCACATTCAGATCCAGCAGAGCTGCCAGATCTTCCGCTGAGCTGATCAGCCCGGCTCCGTTTTTGATCAGATGATTGGGTCCCTGGGCATTGATGTGGTTGATATTGCCGGGCAGGGCGCAGAGATCGCGATCCTGCTGCAGGGCGTTTTTGGCAGTAAGCAGAGCGCCGCTGGTGATGGGGCCCTCTACTACAAATACCAATTGGGACAGCGCGCTGATAATGCGGTTACGGGCGGGGAAGTTCCATACATCGGCTTTGCTGCCGGGCTCATATTCGCTTACCAAAGCTCCTTTTTCCTCGATCTTTTTGGCGAGTTCCAGGTTTTGGGAGGGATAGATGCTATCCAGGCCAGCCGCGAGAACTGCTACAGTGCATCCGCCTTCGGCAAGAGCGGTTTTGTGGGCAAAGGTATCGATTCCCAAGGCAAGACCGCTGATGATGTTTACGTCTCTTCTACACAAAGGGGCGATCAGCCTGGCACACATCTCCCTGCCATAGGCGCTGGCTTTGCGGGTGCCCACTACGGCGAGGTTTTTGGCTTTGAAGAGGCTTTGCTTATCCCCGCGAACATATAGCAGCAATGGAGGCAAAAAGATATCCTTCAATCGCACGGGATATTCAGCTAAACTGAGACACTGTATCCCGTAATGATCCATCAGTTTCAGAATCGCAGTGAAATTATTGGGTAAAACTGCTTCTTGCAGATGCCTGGCACTGCTTTCTTTCAGCAAGCCGGAGGAATAGACCGGGTGGTCTAAATTGCCGACAAACTCGGTGGGATCCGGATAGTGTGCCAAGATCTCCCGGCACTGCCTGGGCCCCAAATCCGGAGTGTTTTTCAGGCACAACCAACTGGGGTATTCTTCCCGGGTCACAGAGATTCCCTGATCTGTTTGTAAAGCGTGTATTTCAGGGTTTCCAGATTGGTGTTTCCCACACTGGAAATGGCGAGGATCTCTTTGTTCGTGATCTGTGCAAAAAGCTTGCTAACCTCCCGGACGCGCTCTTTTTGTTCATCTTCGGGCAATGTGTCTAACTTGCTGAGTACTATCGTGAAGGGCTTTTTCTCCATGAAGTTGTCGTAAAGATACAATTCCGCTCTCAGGGTGCGATAGGCTTCCACGGGATCTTCGCTATTTATGTCGATCAGATAGAGCAAGATGCTGGTGCGCTGAATATGGCGCAAGAACTGGTGACCCAAGCCTTTACCGATGTGCGCGCCTTCGATGATGCCGGGGATATCTGCCATTACAAAGTGTTGGTAATCCGACACCCAAACTACGCCTAACATGGGTTCCAGAGTGGTAAATTCGTAATCCGCAATCTTGGGACGCGCGGCAGAAAGAACGGAGAGCAGAGTAGATTTTCCGGCATTTGGGAAGCCTACCAAACCGACATCTGCCATTAGCTTCAACACCAGTTCAAGCTCAATTTCGCTGGTGTGTTTACCGGGTGTGGCATGGCGGGGAGCCTGATTAGTGGGTGTGGCGAAATTGCTGTTTCCCTTGCCGCCACGACCGCCTTTTGCCAGGATTATTTCTTCATCGGCGTCGGTTACATCCGCGAGTTTCAGCTTGCGGCCATCTTCCAGGATCTGGAATATCTCGGTTCCCAAGGGCATCCTCAGCACCAGATCTTCGCCGCCGTGTCCACTTTTACGAGCGCCTGCTCCGGCAGCACCGTTTCCGGCTTTGTAGCGTTTGTTATAGCGGTAATCCAGCAGGGTATTCACATTGGGATCCCCTTTTATGATGATGTTTCCGCCTTTGCCGCCATCTCCGCCGTCGGGGCCGCCTTTGGGCACAAATTTCTCCCGCCGGAAGCTTACTGCACCATCTCCGCCGTTTCCGGCTTTTACACGTATCTTTGCATAATCTATAAACAATTTATTTACCTCTTATCGGTCGCTTGTATCGCTTGGGCCTTCCCTGAGCAGCTTAAAATAGGACCAGGGATTCATATTCGGTTCGTAGTAATAGGTGGGGGCGTGGGCAAATTCGGGCTGGTGTTTCAGGACATAGTCCCTCAGCTTTTGGGGTAGTTCCGAAAAGCCTGAATCCAGCTTTCTGCCTCTTAAGCTAAAGATCAAGTGTCCTTCGCGATCCGCCATCTTCATGAAAGGCATCCAGGGCATGATCCATGTGGAAGTGAGTTCTGCCGGCACCCCGGTCTGCAAGCTGTCTGCCAGCGCGCTCTTGGATACCCTGTATTGGCTTATCTCTGCAGATTGAAAGTGATCGTTCTGCACATATTCGCCATATTGTCGGCGTGAAAGCGGGTGGGGAAAAAAGGGAAAGATTTCGTTATGAAAGACCAGGCTTTCTCCCATATCCACAGAGGGTAGAAACTGCCGGATATAAGGCAGGGTCTGGGGGCTGTATTCAAAGCTCTGATTCACCGGATCGTTCCAGATATGAATTACGGGTAGGGTTTCCTGGGTAAAGGGATTGCGCCAGTCTTCCAGAATGGCTTTGGTGCGGTGATCCAGGAAAAAGCCCACCTCCTTGCTCAGGAGCCGGTAACCAGAGTCTTCGGGGATCAAGCGCGAGATCACATAGCCTTCATAACCAAACAGCTCCATACTCTTTTCGCCGGGAATCATGCTGTAAACACTGCCCTGAAGATAGTAAAGGCTTTCTGCTCCGCTGAGATCTCCCCGCACACGCAGGTAGTTTTCCAGATAACGCGAAGCCGCTTCATTTGCCGGGAGCAAAGCGGGCAAGAGGAAGAAGAGCATCCATATCTTTTTAAACAAAATTCGCCTCATTTCAATATTTTTGCCATTATGAGGATAAGGCTGTGAGTGTCAAGTGTTTTGCTTCTGTGGCTCATATCCTGCTCAGTAGCGTTTGCCCACCCGGAAGCGCCAGCCAATGATGCGGCTGAATGTATAAGCAAGAGCTTTACGCAGAGGTACACTGCGATATTCGCGCACCAGCATCAGGGGAACTATCGCCATCCAGCGCATTATGGCTCCAATACCAAAGACCACTTGCTCCGGATCCAGGACATGGGTTCCCAAGCGTAGAGCTTCCGGATACAGGAGTCCGCTTGCCAGGGTGGAGCTCATCATAAATATCCCTGTGATCGCTGCGTAGATTCCGCTGTAGGATTGTTCACTGCGTTTGGGGGCTATAGAAAGCACGAAATTGGTGGTGATAATCCCGGTTCCTGCCCACATAAAGCCGCTGGAAATGCCTTCAAACCAGAGGATATTGTAATTTGAGGCGCTCATAAACAACCAGAAGATGGGGTTTAAGCCCCCCAGAAAGACGCATATTTTCATCGCTGTTTTATTGCCAAAGCGATCGATGAACTTGCCCCAAAAGCTGAAGGCAAGCAGCGACGCGCCCATGTGCAGTGTGTTATAAAGCTGCACTTCAAACAGTCCCATCTGCAGGTTCTTGAGCATGAAGGGACCCCAAAAGGGACTACCTACTCCGGTGGCGAGCATCCACCAACTGCCAAAGATCAGCAGCAGGCGAAAGTTCTTATCCTTGAAGGGCATGGTCAACACATCGCGCAAGCTTTTACCGGGGCTGTGCAGGCGTTTGCGTTCTGGTTGTTGAGAAAGCAAAACGAGACCAATGAGTCCGATAATCGAGGCAAAGGCAAACACGATTGCCAGAAAGTAAGGCTGATTTTGGATAGTGAAGATCTCTGAGAGCACCAAAAGCTTCTTATAGCTAAGGGCCTTAACGCTATTTT
>CAZJJH010000038.1:0-10329 GCA_964546265.1 uncultured Candidatus Cloacimonadota bacterium | reverse complement strand
GCTTCATATCCGGGGCATTTCAGCATATAGAAAATGAGTGCACAAGACGTGCATCCAAACGGGCTTAACGCGGTGTTAAATTGGTATTTGCCAAAGATTTTTCTTGACGGTAAATGCCTATCTGAAAGCTTGCTTTACAAAGCATAATACTAATAAATCAAAGGAGATCCCAATGAAACGTAAAGTTATCATTATGGGCGCTGCTGGGCGCGACTTCCAAAACTTCAACGTCTTTTTCCGTGACAACAAGGACTACGAAGTTGTAGCGTTCACCGCCACTCAAATCCCCGGTATCGATGATAAGAAATATCCTGCCGCTCTGGCCGGAAAAATGTATCCCAAGGGAATCGAGATTAAACCCGAAGCTGATCTGAAAGATCTCATCCTGAAACACAATGTGGACCTCGTTGTCCTTGCATATAGCGACCTTCCTTACGAAGTGGTAATGCATAAAGCTGCTTTGGTAAATGCCATCGGCGCAGATTTCATGCTGATGGGTGCTAAAAACACCACTATCAAAACCACCAAGCCTCTGGTAAGCATCTGCGCTACCCGTACCGGTTGTGGAAAATCCCAAACCACCCGTGCGGTTGTCAAAGCTCTCAAAGCCCGCGGTTTGAATGTTGTTTCCATTCGCCACCCCATGCCTTATGGCGACCTGGTGAAACAAAAAGTGCAGCGCTTTGCTGAACTTAGCGATCTTAAAAAACACAAATGCACCATCGAAGAGATGGAAGAATACGAACCGCATATCCAGATGGGCAGCGTGATCTACGCTGGCGTGGATTATGAAGCCATCGTTCGCGAAGCAGAGAAAGAAGCTGATGTAATCATCTGGGACGGCGGAAACAATGATATCCCGTTCTATTCTTCAGAAGAAATGATTCGCATCGTAGTAGTAGATCCTCATCGCCCCGGCGACGAGATTTCCTATTACCCCGGCGAAACCAATGTTCACATGGCAGACGTAGTAGTGATCAACAAGATTGATAGCGCTGACATGGATGATATCAACGAAGTACGCGCGAACGTGCGTGCCGTGAACCCCACTGCCAAGATCATCGAAGCTGCTTCTCCGCTCTTTGTGGATCATCCTGAAATGATTCTGGACAAGAACGTACTGGTAGTGGAAGATGGCCCCACTCTTACCCATGGTGAGATGACTTTTGGTGCCGGAATGGTTGCCGCGGAGAAATACGGCTGTGCCGATTTCGTGGATCCACGTCCCTGGGCAGTTGGTGAGATCAAGGAAACCTTCGAAAAGTATCCTGATATCGGAATCCTTCTTCCTGCAATGGGTTATAGTGCCCAACAGATTAAGGATCTGGAGAAAACCATCAACGATACCGAATGTGACGCTGTAGTAATCGCTACCCCGATCGATCTTCGCCGCATCGTAAAGATTAAAAAGCCGGCTTGCCAGGTTCAATATGAACTGCAAGAGATTGGTGTTCCCACCATCGCTGAGGTTTTGGAAGGCTTTGCCACCAAGAAACCGGCTGCCAAAAAAGCAGCTCCCAAAAAAGCCGCACCAAAGAAGAAAAAATAACCAACCGATAACGGTATGATATGAACCGGGGGTGAGCCCAGACACTCACCCCCGGCTTTAGCTTAAAGGACAAATTCGAGGAATTATATGAAAAAGACAGCAGTTCTTGCCTTGGGCGGAAACGCAATTATCAAGGCCGGTCAAAAGGGCACAATTTCAGAACAATTTGCCAATACCAGAGATTCCCTGGGTGGCATCGTGGAACTCATCAGCAGGGGCTATCAGCTAAGTATTACTCATGGTAACGGTCCGCAGGTGGGCAACCTTCTGCGTCAGCAGGAAGCCGGAGAGAAAGAAGGCCTTGCTGCCCTACCCCTGGGCGTGCTGAATGCCGCAACCGAAGGCACCATGGGCTACATGATCGAGCAGAGTCTCCAAAACAAACTGCGGCGGCATGGGATTGATAAACAGGTAATCACCATAGTTTCCCAAGTGGTGGTAGATAAAAACGACCCCAGCATGAAGAACCCCACTAAATACGTGGGCAGTACATATTATAGCCAGGCTCAGGCGGAAGAGCTGAAGGCAAGCCTGGGTTGGACCTTGAAAGAGGATTCCGGAAAGGGCTATCGTCGGGTAGTACCATCACCGATTCCGATCGAAATAATTCCTGCACAGACGATCAATGAACTGGTTCACCAAGGTGAAATTGTGATTGCTGCCGGTGGTGGCGGAATCCCGGTTTACCGTGAAGATAATGGAGATCTGGAAGGCATAGACGCCGTGATCGACAAGGATTTTGCCAGTGCTCTGCTCGCTCTGAACATCAAAGCAGATCTCTTTGTGATTCTCACCGGAGTGGAAAAGGTTTCCATCAATTATGGAAAAGAGAATCAGCAGGATCTGGATCAAATGACGGTGGCAGAAGCGCAGAAGCATTATGACGATAAGCAATTCCCTGCCGGTAGCATGGGTCCCAAGATCCTGGCTGCCATCGATTTCCTCAAACGGGGCGGCACTGAAGTGCTGATTACATCTATCGACAGAATCGTGGATGCCTTCGAGGGTAAGACCGGCACGCGCATAGTGCACTAAACAATTCCAAAACGTGGGCTTGCCCACGTTTTTTTTTGTAGCAGAAGAATGGGACAAACGGTGGATTCCTGCCGGAACTTCCATAAAAAAACAAACGCCGGAGATTTCCCCGGCGTCGATTAAAGCAGATGCTTCTTTTTTTACATTTCAATCATTTGGGCTTTTACATAGTCGATGGCGTTCAATTTGGCGATCATATCGTCTATGATTGCTTTTTCGCCTTCTACTTCCAATACCACCAAGCCATCGTTGGCGCAGAATTCTTTGGAAACTTCATGCAGGCCCAGGCGTACTTTGATATTGCAGCCGAAATCCGTGAGTATGCCTTGTACTCTGGTGGCTTCGGTGGCGCGATGATCGATCTTGATAAGTACAACTTTGTAAGTCATTTTTCCTCCAGCATTATTTCTGTTTATTCTTTTGTTTCGCCCAACTGTCTCGAAGGGTCGTAACTCTGTTGAATACCGGGCTTTCCGGGCTATAATCCTTATCTGCGCAAAAGTAGCCCAAACGCAAAAACTGGAATTGATCTGAGGCGTTGGCTTCACGCAGAGAGCTTTCGCCCAAGGCATTCTTGTTTATCTTCAGGCTTTCAGGATTCAGGTAATCGAGATAGCTTTTTCCATCCTCTACATCAGCGAGATCTGCCAGAGTGAAGAGGTGATCATAGAGCCTTGCTTCCAAGCTTACAGCCGTTTCCGCACATACCCAATGGATGGTCCCTTTCACTTTTCTGCCGTCGTCAGTCCAGCCACCTCTGCTTTTGGGGTCGTAGCTGCAGATGAGCTCAGTTACATTGTCATCTTTATCTTTAATCACTTTTTCGCAAGTGATGTAATAGGCGTGTTTTAATCGCACTTCCTTGCCGGGTGCCAGGCGGAACCAACCTTTGACGGGCTCTTCCGCAAAGTCATCCCGTTCCACATAGAGGTTCTTTGAAAAAGTTATCTTGCGATTACCAGCTGATGCATCTTCGGGATTGTTTTCGGCGTCCAGCTCTTCGATCTGAGCTTCGGGATAGTTTCTGATGGTAAGCTTGATAGGATCCAGAACTGCCATGCGGCGAAGGGCTTTTTTGTTCAGATCTTCTCTTACGCAGAAATTCAGCAGATCGTAATCCACCATACTATTGGCTTTGGCAACCCCGATGCGATCGGCAAAATCACGGATGGATTCCGGAGTATAACCGCGGCGTCTCATTCCGGCGATGGTGGGCATGCGGGGATCGTCCCATCCATTTACATAGCCATTTTTTACCAGTTCCAGAAGCAGACGTTTGCTCATCACGGTGTAGCTGAGGTTGAGGCGGGCAAATTCGATCTGCCTGGGATGGCAAGGCACGGGAAGTTGATCCAGAAACCAGTCATACAACGGGCGGTGATCTTCAAACTCCAGAGTGCAGATGCTATGTGTGATCCCTTCCAGAGCGTCTGAAATGCAATGAGTATAATCATACATCGGGTAGATTTGCCAGCTATCGCCGGTACGGTGGTGCTCAGTCTTTTTAATGCGGTAGATCACGGGATCCCGCATGTTCAGATTAGGGCTTGCCATATCGATCTTGGCGCGCAGAGATTTACTGCCGTCTGGAAATTCTCCGGCTTTCATGCGGCGAAAGAGATCTAGATTTTCCTCCACAGAGCGATCCCGATAGGGGCTGTTTTTACCGGGAATGGTAAGAGTACCCCGATATTCCCGCAGTTCTTCCATGCTAAGTTCGCATACAAATGCTTTACCTTCTTTGATCAATATCTCGGCATATTCATAGAGCTTATCAAAATAATCTGAGGCATAAAACATCTTATCTTTCCAGTCCCAGCCAAGCCAGTGAACGTCTTCCATGATGCTTTCCACATATTCTGTATCTTCTTTTACGGGATTTGTATCATCGAAGCGGAGGTGGCATCTGCCTTTGTAATCCCGCGCTAAACCAAAATTTAAGCAAATGGACTTGGCATGACCGATATGCAGATAACCATTGGGCTCCGGCGGGAAGCGGGTAACGATCTCGCTATGTTTCCCGTTTTTTAAGTCCTCATCTATGATGTTGCGAATAAAATTTGTGACTACTGTTTTGTTTTCATTTTCCATTTATTTTCAATTCCTTAGTTGTTGTATCACGCTAGTTTCCATAAGAAGTCACGCTACAATCGAGTCAAGAGAATTCTTCAATTTCGGGTTTTCCTTCCCTTTTGCAGATTCTGCATGGATTGCTCCAAAAGCAGGCATAAAACCAAAAATGAACTCATCGCGAGCAGCAGAATACCTGCCTTAGAGGTCACAATTTTTTTGGGAACAAGCCCAGATTCTGTGCATACAGCTTTTTGCTCTGTTACGTTTTGGCAACAACTGAGAATCCGGCAATGGAAATCTATTGACAGAATATATTGAAACTCTATACAGTAACACACTATGGAAAAATTATTGAAACCCTTAACTAAGAATGAGCTTGAGCTGCTTAAGAACCTTTTGGAAAACCTGATTGAGATGAATAAAGAGGATGCTACAAATGCCATAGCGCAGATGACGCATCTTATGGCAAACAGAAGTTTCCACAAGCATAAAAAGTTGTTTGCAGAACTGCTAGGCAAACTGGGTGAATTTTACGGACGGCACAAAGAGCTTGAGAAAGCGATTTCGTATTTTGAAGAGCTGGTAGAATATGGCCGCAAACAAAAGAGTAAGAAGATCGAAAACAAAGCACTTTCCAATATCGCGGTGTGCAATGCCCAGATGGGCAGGTTCATGGAAGCCATAGAGACCTGGAAAGAGCAGCTTTCCAAAAGCAGAGATATCGAACATAAAATCCACTTACTAAATAACATCAGCGCCGGATACGGCTACATTGGCGATGGAGGATTATCCCTGCAACATGCTTTTGATGCCCTACGTAAAGCTGAAGAAAACAATCTCGAGATTCTGAAGATATCCCCTTTGATAAACATCGGTACTGCTCTTGAAAGGGATAGCCTACATCAAAAAGCACTCGACTATTGGTTGGAAGCCCAGAACCTGGCGAGAAAGTATAAACAGACACAAAGCTTGATGAATGTATTGAACAACATATCTCTGGCATACAGCGCTTTGGGCAATATGGATCTGGCATTGAAATATGCTTGTGAATGTCTGGAACTACAGAAAGAACGTGGCTTTCCCAAGGATATGGCAGCTCCTTTGAACAATATCGGCTATATCTACGAGACCAGTAATGATCTGGACAGTGCCCTTGATTATTATGCGCAGGCCCTGGAAATGTATCGCCAAAGTACGGATTTCGCTCCAATGGCAAATTGTATTGCAAATTTTGGCTCTGTCCACATCAAAAAAGGGGAGATTGAAAAGGCTCAGGAATATCTGGAAGAAGCTTTGAGGATCGTGAATAGCACCGATGCCCAGGCGATAAAAATACGGGTGATGAATATGCTGGCGGATGTTTATGCCAAACGTGGTTTTTTTGACAAAGCCTATGAATATATGCGCAAAAGTTCCGATGGAGAAAATGAATACAACGCGAAACTAAAGCAAAACAGCATCGTCATCAATGAAGCAAATTATTACAAACGCAAGATAGAAGCTCAGGCCAAAGCATATCGCAAGCAAAACATCGAGCTCAAGCGAAAGAACAGCTTGATTCTGGAAACCACAAACGATCTGGAAGAGCGAAACGCGATGCTAAATGATACCGTAGAAGTGTTGAACTGGCTGGTATCAGTAATCAGCCACGATGTGCGTGCTCCCCTGGCAAATTTTAACCGGGTCCTGGCGATGCTGCTGGAGGGCAGCTTTCCCGAAGAAGAGCATACAGAGATCTTGCAAAGCCTTAAAAAAAGCGGAGAAAATGTATTCAAACTGGTTGATGAGATGTTAGATGGAATCCGTTTGCAACGCCGGAAATTGGATTACTCTGCGGAACTTATGCAGCAGGATCTCGTGCCGATTCTGATGTCTATCTTTGCCATCTACCTGCCCATTGCTATGCAACACCGGATCGATCTTAACTACTATTTTGCCACAGAACAGATTGCAGCAGTGATAGATGCAGATCTTTTCAAAATCGTGATCCGCAACCTTCTGAATAATGCGATAAAATTTACCCCTGAGCAGGGAAAGGTTGACATCCGGGTGGAAAACGTTGATGACATGGTTCAGATCAGCGTGTCGGACAATGGAAAAGGCATGGATGAAAAAACCCTGCAAGCCTTGCAGAGTGGCATGGTGCCCAGAACAGGCAATGAAAACCTCAGAGACGGTATCGGACTGGGTCTTAGTCTGTGTCGAAATGCGTTGCAGCGTATGAACAGCGGTCTTAAGATAGAAAGTAAACCCGGGAAAGGTACAACTATCAGCATGAGTTTTTTGCAAAGTCCTAAAAAATAGCCCTAAATTAATCCCACTCTATGAGCGTGCAGTATGCTCTCCTGATGCTTCAACGCAAGAATAGCGGGATTTCGTCGCCAGATAGTGCTATGCTCAAAGCAGGATCCAAGCATAAAAGCCCGCTGAAGCTGAGGCGATTATCTAAGATAGTGTGGGGGCGGCTTTTTAGCCGCCTGTCTTTTTTCAGTAGACGCGCCTTCCAGATGCGTGTTAAAATGTAAGGCTAAAAGCCGCACCCTATTGTAGACGCGCCTTCCAGACGCGTATTATTAAAAAATATGCAGCTAAAAGCCGCACCTACAATGCTGTCAGATTCCAAAGCCGGGATCGAAGCATCGCAGGATAGAAAAAAGATGCTTATTTATTCTATTTTAGCAGGATCATCTTTTTGCTGGAGCTGAACTTGCCGGAGCTGAGTTTGTATAGATACAAGCCCGCTGAGCATTGGTTTCCTCTGGCGTCTTTACCATCCCAGTGAATTATATGATCACCTTTTTCGCAGGCATTAAGAGATATTTTTCTTACCAATTGTCCTTTGACATTGAATATCTCCAGATCCAGGGGTGCTTCCTTTTGCAGGCTAAAACCGATGCTGGTGGTATTGATAAAAGGATTGGGGCTATTTTGCGCCAGGCTGAAGATTGGCACTGCTTCCACAAGGTTGTCCTGGTTGCTGACCGGTTCGGGCAGACTAGTGGCAAAAATGCTCTTTATGGATCCTTCATCGTAGTCCAGATTATCGAAGAAATATTGATGCCAATATAATGTAGCCTGATCTGCAGATACTGTGGCAAAAATATTAAATATTCTTCCTTCTGCCAGCACCTGAGTTTCTCCGATAACGCCGTTGCCACTGATGGGAGCATGTTTCACTTTATGCGCGGGATCAAGGTGATCTATCCAGAAAAAGGAATATGCGCCGTTGTCGTGTTCTACAAGTTTAGCGCCATTAGTCATCGATCCATTTCCGGGCAGCAGCAATCCGGTTTCTCCGAATTGAAGGTTGCCGTCGCTATCGATGCGGTGTAGAAACGCGCTTTGTAACTCATGCTGACACAAGAGTGTGATTTGGTCACTTACTTTGATGTAGGCGATGTGATTGTGATATAGGGCGGCATTGCCAATGGGGAGGCCGGATTCGCCCCACAAGAGATCTCCCTGCTGGTTGATCTTTTGCGCGCGGATAACTTTACCCTCACTATCAAACATTGTGAATAAGTAATAATGCCCGTCAAGCATTACCAGGTTTTGGATGTAAGGATTATTCAGTTCGTTATTTGCTGCGAAAATCAGAATACCATCCGGCTCCCAACCGGGCTCTATCTCACCTTCTTCAGTAAAGCGTAGAGCGCGGACTTGATCTATGCCGGTAGCTCGATCTGAGGTAGTGAAAGCCACAAACCTATCCATAGCGTAAAGGCTGCCCATATAGTGGCTGTAATACAGAATGCGTCCGTTCGACTCCCAAAGCAGATTACCATTTGATATTTTCTGCGCCACAATCTTTCTGCTATAAACCGGGTGGTCGTTATAGGCATTCCAATAGATGTAGGTGTTGTTTCCATCAAAGCCAAAAATGGCGTTGTTGGAACTTACATTATCGGCAAGCAAGATACCGCCATCTGGGTACAATTGCACTCCATTATCGTCAATTTCCTGGTAATACAAGGCTCTGTTTCCGATACTATCCGGAGCCGTGTAAGCGATAGCGATTGTGTTATTGGAAATCACCTCAAGATCTGCTAAATTCAGAGTACCCGTGGGGCTAATCAATTCTTTGCCATTGTGAGGCAGGCAGGGATTCATCTGCTCATCGAAAATCTGGTAATAGTACTTATCTACTAAATAGCGGTTATCACTATAGAAGCATATGCTCCTGTTGCCCAGAGTAAAGGTATCAAACACCTCGGCAGAACCTGCCAGAAGAGAACGGAGTACCTCTCCGTTTTCAGGTAGAAGTTCATTGCCCAGGCTATTAAAAATTTGCCGTTTCATCTCATTGTTTTCACCTGTGTGCTCCTTCCAGAAAAGCGTTGCCTGGTCTGCTGATACAATAAGTTTGGGATAGTATTTCAGTTGGCTGTCGCTACTTACGCTTTGATGATAAAATTGGGTATTCCCGTTTTCATCCAATTTTGCGAGTAAAACCCGACCATCGTTGTAATAGCTATCTGCTACAAAAGCGGTAAGCCATAGGCTGCCGGTTGGATCTGCGGCAGTATGCAGCATGCCGAGATTCTCGCCGCTGACTGGAATTTCAGCAGATCCGGCAGACCAAAGTTCATCCAAATTTGCATCCAGCCGATGGGTTTTGATGATGTGTTCAGTATCTGGCGAATCCTGGTAATGATAACTCAGCAAAAAACCGCCGTCGGCAAGGCTTCGGGCACAAATGGTGCTTATGCTTGTTGCAAGAGGGATTACTTTGGTGTTGCTGAAAACTGGTTCAATATCTGCGTCCAGCATTTGCAGGCTTAGGTTGGGCGCTGTGGGACTCTGCTCTGAGTACAGCATGATATTGCTATTTGCAGCTTTAACCATGCGCGCATTAGCGGGAATGGCCGCGCCGGGATCAAAGATCGGGTTGTTTCCTACGGGGTTACCAAAACTATCCACCTGATAGAAGCCTTGGGTCTGATATCCCCTCAGGCTATAGATAAGGTTTCCAGACCCGGTAAGCATAAGCTGGTTTACAGAGTAATAATCCGGATATGTCAATTCCTGTGCAGCGGTCCAGATATTGCTGCCCTCAGCATTTAGATTCATAGCCCGGAAAATAGTTCCTTCGGTGGTGTAATCTGCTTCTGCAATAACAAAGGCGCCGCCTTGATTGTTTGCACAGAGGGATACTTGCTGTTGTTTAACATCGATGTCCCCGGCAACGAGATAGCCACCGTTTGCCCATAGGGCTTGCCCCATGGGGTTAATCTTCTGCACCATTACGTCCGCTTGTTCATTTTCTGCTTCCCGGGAAAAGAGAACCAGCAAACCTGCGTCACTGGCTGCAATAGCGTTCAGTAATTTCACCGAAGTATCTGCCAGGTTGATTTGTATGGGGGATGGGAAAAGGGCTGCTCCGGAAATATTGAATTTTTGACACATAACATGATATGTACCTTCAGTATTCTCTTCCCAAAGCAACCAGGAATCTCCCGCAGAATCGATCAACACATTACCGGTAAACCGTAAATTCAGTCCCGACCTTACATTTGTGATCGATTGTGCTCCGATAAAAGCGATAAACATTAACAACGTTACAATTAAGAAAAAACGCTTCATGATACACTCCTTCGTATAGCGGGAAGAGATTGACTTTGTTAGTCGGCTGTCCCGTGCAGTATATCAATGGTAGCATGTTTCGTTCCAAG
>CAZJJH010000037.1:0-10335 GCA_964546265.1 uncultured Candidatus Cloacimonadota bacterium | reverse complement strand
GAACCTTTTCCCCCAAAAGGATCTGCTCTACATTGCCGAAAACCTGCCAGATACATTGGTGATGGTGGATGAAACGTATTATGAGTTTTCCGGTGCCAGCCTGAAAGAATACCTGGATAAATATCCCAATCTCATCTTGATCCGCAGTTTTTCCAAGGCTTTCTCTGCTGCCGGATTGCGCTTTGGATACGCTCTGTCCTGTGCTGATAATATCGCTGAGCTAAGGAAAGTGCAGAGCACATTCCACACCAGCCTGTTGGTGCAAGCCTTTGCTTTGGGGATTCTTAGAAACAAGCAGACCTTTCTTAACCAGGTAAGGGAAGTGATAGATATGAAAGAGGATCTGTATCTTTGGTTAAAATCAATACCCGGGCTGAAGGTGCATTACAGCAAAACCAATTTCCTCAGCTTCAGTTTGGGTGCAAAAAGCAGGGATCTTTTCCGCTATTTGCTGGATGATGGCATAGCACTGAGAGATGTGGGAGCGCATCCCATCCTGAAGGATCATCTCAGAGTAACGATTAGTTGCCGTGAAGACATAGCACGTTTCCGGGAAAGCTTGCAAAATTTCCTGAGAGAGGGCTTAGCAATATCTAACTAATACTCCAAATCATCATCAACATATTCTATATAAAGAGTCCCGGAACTCGCGTAGAAATAGATAGCTCTGTCACCTTCCAGCAGGATTATATCAGTATCCGTAAAACCTTCATAAAAAGAAACAGAATTGTGATGGTTTGCCACGGAGCTTAGAATCTCCTCATAATCGTCAAAATCACCGCTGAAATCCAAGCTGTAAAGCCAGGATTGCAGCTTATTGGTGCTGCTTTTATACAATTGAATCTTTGCCGGTAAATCTATGTAAGTGCCCTGGTAGGATACCGCTTCAGCGCCATCCTCCAGCAAGACCCATTTGGCGGATTCCAGATGTTTTCTGGCTTCCGCAAGATTCATATCGTAACTAATACCCATCATGTCAGTTTGTGCCCAAATCAGTTGGGATACAAGAATAAATGCCAATAGAATCAAGATTTTCTTCATTTGCTTTACCTCACTGCAATGTAATGTTCTACAATCTAATCGATCGCTTCTGCAAAGCAAGGAAGATGGCAAGCCAAGCCAGGTGGCGATCTCAGTGGTGTTTATCTTTCTATTCCCGTGGAGCTGAAAGCCCTGCGGACACCTCCTGAGCCAGATTCAGGAGCTCTGGGAGAGGCTTCTCAGTGGCTATCATGCCATAAGCACGGTATAAGGTTCTCGGTTCTTGAATATCCAATGGAGCGGCTTTTATCCGGGCGTGTTTTCGCTCTTCCTGGTGGGTAAGTGTGTCAGAATTGTTCATGGTAATCTGGAGGATACAGACGCGTGGTATTGACTTTAAGCTGGAAAATCAGCTAAAATAATTGACACATTTTGCCCGTCATTTTTTATGGCAGATAGGGAAAATGATTGTTACAAAGAGCCTGCGGGCTTGTTTGGACAATACGAAGGAAGTAAAATGCTCGAGAAGATTCTAAGGAAACTATTCGGAGATAAATCAACGCAGGATCTCAAGCGTTATGAACCGCTTGTAGCAGAGATAAATAGCATCTACGAAGGCCTTGCCCAATATGAAGATCAGCAGTTACGCGATCGCATTCAAGAGATAAAACAGGAAATAGCAGATAAATTGCAAGCTACCCGCACTGAGTTAGAAGAATTGCAGAAAGCTTTTCGGGAATCCATCGAGGATTCTGAACGCAACCGGATTGATAATCAGATTGACGCGCAGAAGAAGCAACTAAGTGCTCTAAACAAGGAAACCCTGGATGAATATCTGCCGGAAGTGTTTGCCATAGTAAAAGATACTTGCCGGCGCATGCTGGGACAAGAATTTATGGTGAAAGGGCATCCAACGCCCTGGAACATGGTGCCCTTTGATGTGCAACTCATCGGGGGCATGGTCTTGCACGATGGTAAGATTGCGGAAATGGCAACCGGTGAAGGTAAAACCCTTGTTGCCACCCTGCCCTTGTTCTTAAATGCCTTATTGGGTCGCGGAGCGCATCTGATCACGGTAAATGATTACCTTGCCAGCCGCGATGCTGAATGGA
Organism: uncultured Candidatus Cloacimonadota bacterium; assembly: GCA_964546265.1. Taxonomy (GTDB): domain Bacteria; phylum Cloacimonadota; class Cloacimonadia; order Cloacimonadales; family Cloacimonadaceae; genus UBA5456. The sequence continues at coordinate 8,242 of CAZJJH010000037.1, read as the reverse complement.
TGAGCCCTGTTTTCAATTTTCACGGTCTCAAGGTGGGTTGCATTACTACCGGTATGGATCCTGAAACGCGCCGGGAAGCCTATCAGGCGGATGTCACCTATGGCATGAACAGTGAGTTCGGGTTTGACTATCTGCGGGATAACATGGCTGTAAGCCCAAAACAACTGGTGCAGAGAGACTTCTACTTTTCCATTGTGGACGAAGTGGATAGCATCTTGATCGACGAGGCCAGAACTCCACTCATCATCAGCGGCCCCATCGCTCAGGATAAAAACTTCTATCCGGAATTGCGCCCCGGTATTGCCGCCCTGGTGCAGGCGCAGAACAGCTTGATCACGCGCTTGTTAAGCGAAATCCGGGAAGACCTGAAAGAAGATAATCCCAATGCCTCTGACAGTCGTTTGGCGAAGAACCTGCTTTTGGTAAAACGCGGAGCGCCCAAGAATAAAGCATTTCAAAAACTAATGCAGGAAGCTTCCTTGAAGCGTCTGGTTCAGGATACCGAGGGCATATACCTGCGCGACAAAAAGATGCATGAGCTGGATGATATGCTCTTCTTTGTGGTGGAAGAACGGCAGAACAGTGTGGATCTGTGTGAAAAAGGCCGCGATATGCTAAGCCGAAAGGAAGCGGATCTCTTTGTAGTAAGAACCCTGGATGAGATCTTGCAGGAGATTGAACAGCGGGAAGATTTATCTGAAGAAGAGAAAGCTAAAGAGCGTGAAATTGCCACCGGGAAATTTATGGATAAAAGCGAGAAACTGCACAATATCAGTCAGTTGCTTAAAGCCTTTACCCTCTTTGAAAACAATCAGGAATATGTGGTAATAGATAATAAAGTGATTATCGTGGACGAGTTCACCGGTCGCCAAATGCCGGGACGCCGTTTTTCCGATGGCTTACATCAGGCCCTGGAAGCCAAAGAAAATGTTGCCATCGAGGCGGGCACCCAAACCTTTGCTACCATCACTTTGCAAAACTACTTCCGCATGTTTGAAAAGCTCGCCGGCATGACGGGTACCGCAGTTACCGAAGAGGCAGAGTTTATGCAAATATACAAACTGCCGGTAGTTGCCATTCCCACAAACGTTCCAGTTACCAGAATTGATCACGACGACGAGATATATCTTACCAAGAATGAGAAATATCAGGCGATAATCGATGAGATAATCTACTGGCACAAACAGCAGAAACCCGTTTTGGTAGGCACTGTGAGCGTGGAAGTATCCGAGATCCTCTCCCGTTTGCTACGCCGGCATGGCATTTCTCACAACGTTTTAAACGCCCGTCAGCATCAGCGCGAAGCCGAGATCATCTCCAATGCCGGCTCACCCGGAGCGGTTACGATTGCTACAAACATGGCGGGTCGCGGCACGGATATCAAGCTGGGCAACACAGTAGTAAGCAAAGCAGTAGAAGAATATCGCAATCTTAGCAAAGCCCGCACCGAAGAATTCCCCTATGGACTGCCCCTGGACGGCTTGCACGTAATAGGAAGTGAGCGTCACGAAAGCCGCCGTATTGACAGACAGTTGCGCGGACGTGCCGGACGTCAGGGAGATCCCGGAACATCGCGGTTCTACCTTTCTCTGGAAGACGATCTGATGCGCCTGTTCGGTTCAGACAGGATGGCACCCCTGATGCAGAAAATTGGCCTTAAACAGGGTGAAGCAATCCGGCATCCCATGATGACCAAAGCCGTAGAGAAAGCCCAGACCAGGGTGGAAGAACACAATTTTGAGATTCGTAAAAACCTGATCAAATATGATGAAGTAATGAACCAGCAACGCGAAGTGATCTACAGCTACCGTCGCAGCGTATTGAAGGGCTACGATATAAAAGCAGAGATTCAGGAAATGGTATCCGAGAGCATCAACCGCACAGTGGATGAGGTTTGCGCTAGCTCAAACTACCCGGAGGAATGGGAATTGGGCAGGCTCTGCACATATTTCAGATCCCTGAACATCATAGTTCATGAAGAGGATCTGGATAGCGATCATTTGAACAAAGAGCTTTTAGTGAATACCCTGCTAAAGATAGCAGAAAATGCCTATCAAAAAAGGGAAGAACAATTTGGGTATGAGGTGATGCGCGATATTGAGCGCAGATCCCTTTTGGAAGTAGTGGATAACGAATGGCGCGACCACCTGCACGAAATGGACCTTCTCAAAGAAGGAGTATATCTGCGCTCCTATGCGAACAAAGACCCGCTTGTAGAGTATAAAAAAGAGAGTTTTGCCCTCTTTGAAGGACTTATCAACCGCATTCAGGAAAACGTAACCAAACGCGTATATACCACTTACCTGCTTAGTCGCGAGCAGATGCAGGATATGCAAGATATGTTGAAAGGGGCAGATGCCAGACATGAGGCCATCAATAGCTTCCTTTCCAATAAAGCTCAGGATGGCTATCAGAGCTCTGCTACTACTCCTCCGGAATATAGCGGGGCAGAACTAAAGGCAAGACCCGTACAGGTAGCCCCCAAAGTGGGTAGAAACGATCCCTGTCCCTGCGGCAGTGGCAAGAAATATAAGAAATGCTGCGGCATTCATGAAAACGAGGATATTTGATATGGCAAAGAACCTGATCATAGTGGAATCTCCCGCCAAAGCCCATACAATCAGCAAATTTCTAAAAAACCAATACTCAGTAAAGGCCTCAATGGGCCATATTCGGGATCTCCCGGCGCATGACCTGGGCGTGGATGTGGAGCAGGAATTTAAGCCAAAATATGTGTTGGATAAGAAAAAATCTAAGATAGTCACCGAGCTGAAAGAAGCCGCCGCAAAATCTGAGGCGATTTATCTGGCCAGTGACCATGACCGTGAAGGGGAAGCGATTGCCTGGCATCTGAGCAAGGTATTGGAAAAGGAAAGCAAGGGCAAACCCATCTACCGCATCGTGTTTAACGAGATTACTTCCAAAGCTATCGGAAATGCGATTGCAAATCCCGGCAGCATAGACATCAATAAGGTGGATGCGCAGCAAGCCCGGCGTGTGTTGGATCGCGTGGTAGGCTACAGCATCTCTCCCTTGCTCTGGAAAGTAATAGCCAAAGATCTTTCTGCCGGTCGAGTTCAATCCGTAGCCTTGAGATTGATCTGCGAGAAAGAAGATGAGATCACGGCGTTTGTACCCAGAGAGTTTTGGAAGATAGAAGCAGATTTTTGGCGCGATGATTTGCCCAAGTTCAAGGCGGGACTGGAAAAAGTGAACGGCAAGAAATATGAAATCCCCAATGAAGAAGAAGCCAAAGCCCTGGCAGAGAGCCTGAAAAATAAAGATGCCATTTTGGAGAGCATCAAACGCAGCACACGCACTGTAGAGCCACCGCCGCCCTTCATCACCAGCACTCTTCAACAAGAAGCTTCCAAACTTCTATCCTTCCAGGCGCAACGTACCATGAGCATCGCCCAGCAACTCTACGAAGGCATCGATGTTGGTGGCGAGAGCACCGGACTTATCACCTACATGCGTACAGATAGCACGCGCATTGCGGAAGAAGCAGTAGCTGCCTGCAAAAGTCTTATTGCCGAACGCTTCGGAGAGAGCGAGGTGAATCCGGGATTGCGCGTTTACAAGAGCAAACAAGGTGCTCAGGATGCCCATGAAGCAATCCGCCCCACCGATCCTGCCCGCACCCCTGAAAGTCTGCAGGCATATCTTTCCAAGGAACAACTCAAGCTATATACTCTAATCTGGCAACGCTTTGTGGCTACTCAGATGAAAGGCGCCAGGGTACTTGCTACCACAGCCTCAATTACAGTAGATAATGCCACTTTTTCTGCTGCAGGAAATCAGATCAGTTCCGAAGGGTTTCTGAAGTGTTATTCCCACGTGAACATCCCCTTAGGTGAAAAGATTCACAAGGATTACGCAGCGAAGAACGAACTGGAACACAGCCCTTTAAAAAAATCCCAACACTTTAGCAGTCCGCCTTCACGCTTCACCGAAGCATCGCTGATCAAAGAGCTGGAAGCCAAAGGAATCGGCCGCCCTTCCACATATGCCTCCATCATCAGCACCATCCGTAATCGTAAATACGTAAATCTGGAAAAGAAAGCCTTTATCCCCACTCCACTGGGCAAGGATGTCAATAGCTTCCTGGTGGGTAAATTTGACAGCCTCTTCAACGTGAAATTCACCGCTCGAATGGAAGACAAACTGGATGAAGTAGAATATGGTAAGGTGGTATGGCACAAATTGGTAAAAACCTATTATGACGATATGCAAGCTCTGATTGGGAAAGTGGATGTGAAAAAAGAAAAGCAAGCCATGATCCAGGAAACGGGCATCGCGTGTGATGTCTGTAAAGTGGGGAAGATGGTGATCAAACGCAGCCGCAGTGGTGAATTCCTCTCTTGTGATCAGTACCCCAAATGCAAGAACAGCAAGAGCTTTACGCGAGACAAAGATGGAAATATCAAGATAGTGGTTCCGCAAACCTTGGACGAAAAATGTCCGGAATGCGGCGCTCCTTTGGTGGAACGCACCGGAAAATTTGGCGCGTTTATAGCCTGCAGTACCTATCCTAAGTGTAAGTATTCCAGACCCAAGACCCTGGGGATCAAATGCCCGGAATGTAAAACGGGAGAGGTAGTAGCCCGGCGCAGCAAAAAAGGAAGCCCGTTTTACGCCTGCAACCGCTACCCGGATTGCAAGTGGATATCAAACGATAAACCGGTTCTACAGCCTTGTCCTAATTGCCAGAATCCCTATGTGGTAGAGAAATACAGTAAAGATAAGGGACACTACCTGCAGTGCCCCAAGTGTAAGTTTATTTTGGAATAAAGATGCACATCAGGGATGGAATCCGCAGCGCTTTTTCCAGCATTGCCTCGCACAAGATGCGGAGCTTCCTCACTACTATTGGCATTGTTATCGGCGTAATCGCAGTGGTAACGATGTTTTCCAGCGTATATGCCCTAAAGGATCTGATCAATAAGAATATGGAGGGTATGGGCTGGAACTACTCGGTTATCATTGTTAGCGGGGAGAATAGTGGATATGGGCATATGCAGCGTTCTGCGGTGCAGACTCAGCGCAGAGCCAGGAAAAGCGTTCGTGAGATTGATCTGGAGGATTATCGGGTATTAAAAGAGCAACTGGCTTACAAAGGCATCTATGCCATGGTGGAAAGCAGTAGCTTGCAACGCATTGGTAATGAAGATAATCACATCCAGATCAAAGCTACGGAAAACTATTTCTTTGAGAGCAAGAATTACGAGCTCAGCCGAGGGCGTTTGTTCAGTCCCGTAGAATTGGATCAGGCAATGCCCGTGGCAGTTCTGGGCTATAAATATGCCCAAAAATACTATCCTGAAGAAGATGTTTTGGATAAGGTGCTGGTTTTTGGCGAGCATCGCTTCCGCGTAATCGGGATCCTGGGCTCGGATACCCTCAATAATGGCGGAGGCATGAACTTCAATACCTGGGAGCGAGATCGGGAACTTCAAGCGGTGTATATTCCCCTAAAATATGGTGTTTATCGGTTTATGCCCCATAAACAGGTGCCGATGATCTACCTTCAGGCAGAAAGTCAAGCCGCGTTCCAGATAATGAAAACCCAAGCGCGGCAGATCCTGCTCTCCCGCCACAGCATGTATCCCAATTTCAGCTTCATGGATATCGGGGCGATGATGCTGAATATTACTTCGGAGATCGATAAGCAGATGAAGAAATGGAATATCACTTTATTTGCGATTGCTTCCATTGCGCTGATCGTTGGTGGCATCGGGCTTTTTTCCACTCTTTTGATCTCCATTCAGGAACGCATGACCGAGATCGGCATCCGCAAAAGCATTGGCGCAAGTGATCATGATATCTTCTTCTATTTCATTTTTGAAGCTCTCAGCCTGGCTTTTGTCGGCGCGATAGTGGGGATAGTAATTGCCTGGCTGATTCTCAGCTTGATCGGTTCTGCCATAAAAATTCCTTTGTATTTGCCTTTACCCGGTGTGTTTCTGGGACTGTTTTTCTCTTTGCTGATTGGTTTCGTCTCGGGCATATATCCAGCATTAAAAGCTGCAAAGATAGACCCCATCAAAGCGATTTACTATCTGGAATAGATCGGAAAGCTTCTAAGCAGGCCTTGGCTTTCCTCCAATTTGCTTTATAATTATCTAAAATGTCTCAAGGAGTATATGTATGAAACAGATCACTATCCTTATCTCGCTTATCCTGCTTTTCAGCGTAGCCTATGCACATCCGGCGGGAACAGTGAAAGCTGCTTTTGATGCAAAAACCGAGTTGCTGTCTGTAGAATACGTCCATAAAGTGAAAGATTCTGCCGATCACTATATCAAATTCGTTCAGATAGATGTCAATGGCAATGTAGCCATTCAGCACACCCTGAGCTTACAGGAAAGTGTATCCGGCGGAACTTTGATCTACAAATTGCCGGCTTTAAAAAAAGGTGATATAATATCCGTGCTTACTAAATGCAACAAAGGTGGTGACAAAAGCACCAGCATCAAAATTCCCTAAGGAAAGCGAATGTGTTGAACATCTATCCCCTCAGGGTATCTTTTGCCAATGGAAAACACCTGTTTGGATTCAAATTTCTTCAGCTTGGGTTTTTCGCTCTTGCTCTGAGGGGCTAGGATGTAAGCACCGTTGAGTTGGGTGGTGGTTTTTTTACGATTGTGAGGGCCGGGGATTTCCTCCATTTTAAGGATCATTACCTCATTGATTTCCCAAGATATGATATCTGTGGGCAGCTCAAAATATTTACCCGGCATCTGAGAATTCGCATATTCCAATATTGCCTTGCAATACTCCGGGGCATCTACGCATTGAGGTGGTCGATTAAATAAAGGGATCACTGCAGTGTATACAAAAACTGCAAATAGTAGAATCGAAACCAGCCATACAGTCTTCTTCAACATACATTTTCTCCTTGCATATTTGTTCTGGCAAATAGCATTTCTGCACGCCAATCTCCACGCAATTAGTTTTACCCGGCGTGTCAAGCATAAAAGCAGATAAACCTTGGTGTTCTGCGCAACAAAGCCCACTAAAATCTACATTGGTTTACTCTCCGTCATCGAAAATCGCGGCAGCCAGCACTGATAAGATGCATCCAAACCTCTGCTTTGGCTCAATATACATGGCTTCAATTGCACAATTGCATGATGCCATTTTGTTTACCTCACTTTATCAATGCTATGATGTCTGATGCGGAGAGCAATTTTCCGCTGGCAAGCACTTTTTCATCGATTACCAAAGCGGGGGTGATCATTACTCCATAGTCCATGATCTTATCCAGATCTGTTACTTTTTCGATTGTAGCATCGACCCCGGCTTCTACAAGCGCTTGCCGGGCATTCTCTTCCAGTTTCTTACATTTGGGACAACCGGTTCCTAAAATCTTGATAATCATTGTGTACTCCTTATTACTTGAATATTAGATACAATCCGGCGATAAGCACCAACGCGGCACAGATATAGCGGATTATCCTGCTTTCTTTTGATTTTGCCGTCCAATTCAGATATTCCTGCACTTTACCACAAAAAGCTTCCACCCGGATGATGAGCAGACTATCGCCCAAGATATAAGCAACCGCTGGCTCAAGGCGTAGATGTATTTGCTTCCGGGGCTTGGCAAACACGAATGCCAAATCATCCCCAAACTGCTCCAAATACAAATCCGGTAATGGTGGACATGATCACAACCAGGAAGATGAAAGCTGCTGTTTTCTTAAAACCCAGTACTGTATTGATTACCAGCATGCTGGGCAATGAAAGTGCGGGACCGGAGAGCAGCAGGGCCAAAGCAGGTCCTTTTCCCATGCCACTGCCTAAAAGTCCTTGCAGAATGGGCACTTCGGTGAGAGTAGCAAAATACATGAAAGCACCGGAGATAGATGCAAAGAAATTTGCCCAAAGGGAATTTCCTCCTACCGCCATTTCGATCCAGCGGGAAGGCATCCATGCTTCATGTCCGGGACGCCCCAATAGCGCTCCGGCTATCATTACACCCAGGAAGAGCAGAGGAATGATCAGTTTGGCAAAATCCCAGGTGGAACCCAGCCACTCATTGAGCTCGCCTTTTTCTGTGGCAAGGAAGAAACTAAACAATACGATGGCAGTCACGAAAGGAATCAGTGGCTGGAGCGGGAAAGCCAATCCGGCAATCACGACAGCGCTTGTAGAGATCAGTACTTTCCACATATTGAAGCCGTAGAATAGATGCAGACTTAGCCCCAAAAAGAAAGCCAATATGGCAGATATAATCCACTTA
>CAZJJH010000036.1:8753-10437 GCA_964546265.1 uncultured Candidatus Cloacimonadota bacterium | reverse complement strand
TATCAAGCGTTTTAGCACCTTCTGTACTGTTGGGGCGCTCGCTGAAGCGCCCATGTAAATGCGGGCTTCATCCTCCTCAGGAGTTCAAAGCAAGCCATTTCTCCCTAAATGTTTCGTCCGGGCTTTAGCATAGCTTTGTCGCGAGATCAAGCTATCGCCATAGCAAAATCCAGGCTTAAAGGTGTGCTAAACTTGCGCTAAAGCATCAAGGCAGGAAAGATGGTGAATATGCTTGATGGATCCGATACAAGCCTCAGAGTTGCGATGGATTTTGATCTCTGAGAAGCAGTGTGAGGGCGGATTCTAAGAATATCTTCTGCGTATTATCCACAGCGGCATTAGCGCTGTTCCGAACCATTGGGGGGGGTGACCGCGAAAGGGGAATCTTTGACAGGCATTTAGGCATGTGGAAACAGTGAAGCATGGCACAAGCCAAATCCGCTATAGCGCAAAAATATTGTTGCTCAATAAACAAATAACAGCTGATAAAGGAAATCTCTTGACTTCTGGAGCGGTCCCAAATTAATTGAACATATGTTCACATGAACGCCACCCAAATCGATTACTAAATAGGAGCTAATATGCCACGTGCCAAAGCATTAAGAATATTGCAAGAACTGCCGGCAGTGAAGGGTTTCCGTCCTCTTTGGATGAGAACAAATTACAGCCGGGCGATCTCTCTCAAGCTGGAAGAATATGAAGTTTTGCGCCTGATAGATTATGAAGATATGATTCAGGAACAGGTAGCGGAGCTGATGGGAGTTTCGCGTCCTACTGTTACGCGTATTTACAACAGCGCGCGCAAAAAGTTGGGCACAGCTTTGGTAGAAGGACGAACCTTTGTAATCGAGGGCGGAGATGTACAACTGGCAAGAAAATATTATCAATGCGAAGACTGTCAGCATCGCATGGAGCTATCCCGGGAGGAGCTAAGACCGCAGGTGTGTCCCGAGTGCGGTTCAAGCCGCGTAATCTCCTTGCAGGATTGTTTTATTCGAGGCTGCGGGCGTTGCAGAAGATGCAGATAAAGGAGACAACATGAAAATCGCAATTCCACTTACATCCGACCAAATCAGTGCACATTTCGGGCACTGCGAGAAATTCGCAATCTTTACAATTGAAGATTCAAAAATCGTAAAAGAAGAAAAGCTCGATCCCCCCACCCACGAACCCGGTTCACATCCTCGCTTTTTACATGATCTTGGTGTAAGTGTGGTGATATCCGGTGGTATGGGTATGCAAGCCCAGAATCTGATGCAACAAAATGGCATTGAAGTAATCATCGGAGTCTGTCCCTTGCCCTTAAAAGAGATAGTGGAGATGTATATCAAAAACACTTTGGAGGCAGGGGATAACCTCTGCAGTCACTGATGCGTATTGCTATAGCCAGCGGTAAAGGTGGCACCGGAAAGACCACTTTAGCAGTGAATCTGGCGCATTATCTGGCCATGGAGCGCAGCGTGTTGCTGATGGATCTGGACGTGGAAGAGCCCAATGGTTCGATCTTCATTGATGCTCCACAGCAAAGCGAAACGCAGCTATTTCGGAATGTGCCGCAGTGGGATCAAAAACTCTGTACCCTGTGCGGCTTGTGCACAAAGGTCTGTGCCTATAGTGCACTGCTAAAACTGGGCGATACAATATTGGTAATGCCCAATCTCTGTCATTCCTGCTATGCTTGCAG
>CAZJJH010000036.1:0-8653 GCA_964546265.1 uncultured Candidatus Cloacimonadota bacterium | reverse complement strand
GTATCTGGAAGAAGATAAGATTGAGCTTTTGGCACGCATTCCCCATAGCCGTGAAATTGCCGAGCTGTATTCCGAGGGGAAGCTCTTGTATCCGCAAGTTCCCCAGCTGAAGCAGGCTCTGGATGAGATATTAGAAAAAATTGAGGGGAGATCATGAAAGAGATAGTAATCATTTCCGGAAAAGGCGGAACAGGAAAGAGCTCAATATGCTGCGCGCTGGCAGATGTTGTAATGCCTGACGCCATAGTAGCGGATTGTGATGTGGATGCCGCGGATTTGCACCTTATTCTGAATCCCCAAAGTTCCCAGAGCACGGATTTCTATAGCGGAGTAGAGGCCCTCATCGATGAAGAAAAATGCATCGCTTGCGGGAGATGTGCAGAAATCTGCAGGTTTGCAGCCATTCATGAAGCAGAGGGTAAATTCCGCGTAAATGGTGTGGATTGCGAGGGTTGCGGCTACTGTTTTCACGTGTGCCCAGTGGGAGCAATAAGCTTACCCAGCCAGAATGTGGGAGCGTATCACGTTTCTACCAGCCGTCTGGGCTGCACCCTGGTTCACGCGCGCTTGAACATCGGCGCGGAAAATAGTGGCAAACTGGTCTCAAAAGTAAAAGAGGTGGCGCGACATCAAGCAAAAAGTGAAAATAAAGAATATTTGCTGGTGGATGGCTCTCCCGGCATCGGATGCCCTGTGATAGCCTCACTTTCTGCAGCAAACTACGTAATAATGGTTACTGAGGCCAGTAAATCCGGTCTGAGTGATCTGAAGAGAGTATGGGAACTGGTGAAAAAATTCAAGATTCCAGGGGCATGCATCGTAAACAAAGCAGATATCAACCCGGCGATAGCCGCCGAAATCAACACATTTATCCAGAAAGAGAAACTGCTTGCCTTGGGCGAAATTCCCTATAGCGAGGATTTCCCTTCAGCGATTTCGATGGGGCGCACTCTAATAGAACAAAACGAAACAAAATGGCAGCCTATCTTCAATCGGATCTGGGCTTCCATAAAGGAGAAATTATGAAAATTGCATTTACTTCCAGTGGCGATACATGGGAATCCAAGATAGATCCCCGCTTTGGCAGAACAGATTACATTCTGCTCTATGATGAAGAAACAGAAACGCTTACCTCTACCGATAACCGTGAGATTCAAGCAGTGGCACATGGAGCCGGACCAAAAACCGCAGAAAAGATATTCGCTCTGAAGGCGGATGTTCTGATCACCGGGAATGGCCCCGGCGGCAATGCGGCTTCGATCCTGGATAAAACAAACATCAAGATATATATCAAAGCCGGTGGAATGACAATCCGCGAGGCTTATGAAGCGTATAAAAATAACAAACTTGAACAAGGAGCCTGAAGATGCCGGGAAGAGATGGAAACGGACCGCGTGGTAATGGCATTCCCGGTAGAGGCATGGGGCCTTGCGGCGGCGGAATGAGGGATGGCAGAGGCGCAGGTTTTGGAGGGGGCGCGCGCGCTTCCTTGACAAATAATCCCCCCCTGCAAGATATGTACCCGTATACCAAAGAGGAGCTTGAAGCGCAGAAGAAAGAGCTGGAAGCTCAACTTAAGTGGATAAACAATCAACTGGATAAGGATGAATAAATGGCAGATGAAAAAGAATTGAAAGAAGCTCAGGTAAAGAAAAACCTGGATAAAATCAAACACCGCATCATGGTGATGAGCGGTAAAGGCGGAGTTGGCAAGAGCTTTGTGGCAGTGAATCTGGCATACGGTCTGGCAATGCAAGGCAAAACAGTGGGGATCCTGGATTCCGACGTGCACGGACCTTCGATGATTAAACTTACCGGTACCGAAGGGATGGGCATACCCACCGCCGAGAGCGGCATGCCTGCTCCTATCAAAGTTCTTTCCAATCTCTATGTATTATCAGTGGCTTCGCTGATCTCCTCCGAAGATGCGGCGCTAATCTGGCGCGGACCGATGAAGATGGCGCTTATCAAGCAATTCTTCAGCGATTTTGACTGGCCCGAGCTGGATTACCTGATCATTGATTGCCCTCCCGGAACTGGGGATGAGCCCCTTTCCATCGTACAGATTCTGGGGAAAGTGGATGGTGCCGTAATAGTTACCACACCGCAGGATATCGCAATATTAGACGTGAAAAAATCGGTAAACTTTGCCCAGCAACTGAAAGTGCCGATCCTGGGTGTGGTGGAAAATATGAAGTATTTCCGTTGCCCGGATTGCGGCAAAGCCACGCAGATATTTAGCGGAAGAGGATTGGAAAAGCTGATCTTCGATCACCAGCTTGATCTTCTGGCAGAACTGGAACTGGATCCCAATGTAGTGGTTTCCGGAGATCAGGGAAAGCCATACATCTATTTTTACAATAAAATGCCCTCTGCCCAAAACCTGATGGAGATGGTATTAAAGGTCCTCGATAAGATCGAGGATCAGTAAAAATGGTGTATTGCAAAGCATTGAGACCGGGTGAAAGACCCGGTCTTTTTTGTATTTGCCACGAATCTTCCTTTTCCCTTGTGTTAAAGAGAAATTCTTCTTTCACCTAGTAAAGTACTTCCTGGCTTGCCACGGCTGCTTTTGTTGCCTGTAAATAGATGGCATTTTGCAGAGAGTGTGTGGGTCGGGCAAGGGTATTAGCGTCCGGGGAGCCGCGCTCTGGCATCAGCAATAAACTGCTTGTCTGCAGATTGCTAAAGCCATGATAACGCTGATTTCTGTGGAGGAGCAAAACAGGCTTCATTTTTACTTGACAGCCATATGCCTCTCGGAAAGTGTGTAAGCATTGGTTATTTATATTTATTATAATAAAACCACATGATTTTGCTTTTCATAAAAAGAGGTAATGGATGTCCTTATTTGATTTTTTCGGCATGATGACAAACGACATAGCGATAGATTTGGGTACGGCAAATACCCTTGTATACAAAAAGAACAGCGGAGTGGTGATAGACGAACCCTCCGTGGTAGCGGTTTCCACCGATAGCAGAAAGATCATCGCCATTGGTCAGCAAGCAAAGGTAATGCTGGGCAAAAATCCCGATGAAGTTCGGGTGATAAAACCCCTCAAAGACGGCGTAATTGCGGATTTTCAGGTAACTGAACTGATGCTCCGCAATCTGATCATGCGGGCGCAGAAAAAGCGTCTGCTGGTGCGCCCCAGAGTTATAGTCTGCGTGCCTTCGGGTATTACAGAAGTGGAAAAACGTGCGGTGCGGGATAGCGCCTTGCATGCTGGAGCTCGGGAAGTATTTCTGATCTCCGAGCCGGTTGCAGCAGCCATCGGAGCGGATCTACCCATCGATGAAGCCTGCGGTAATATGGTGATGGACATCGGTGGCGGAACCTCCGAGATTGCAGTGATTTCGCTCTCCCACATCGTGGTGCACAACAGCATTCGCGTGGGCGGGGATAAGATCGATACCGATGTAATCAGTTATCTGCGCAAAAAGAACAATTTGCACGTGGGCATCCAAACGGCAGAAAAGATCAAAACTACCATCGGCAGCGCTTATCCGCTGAAACAAGAGCTTTCCATGGATGTACGCGGCAGAGATATTGTATCCGGATATCCGGTTACCATCAAGATATCCTCTGAAGAGATTCGCGAAGCCATCTCCGAAACCGTAACTACCATGATAGACGCCATCAAGCGACTCTTCGAGCGTACTGCTCCCGAGCTCTCTGCCGATATAGCCGAGCGCGGGATATTCCTAACCGGAGGCGGAGCCTTGCTGAAGGGTTTGGATGAAAAGATTCGCAAGACGGTTGACCTGCCGGTTCACGTGGTTCCCGATCCTCTGGAATGTGTAGTAAAGGGTGCCGGAATGGTTCTGGACGATATAGATCGATATCGCCAGGTGCTCATTAAAAAGATTGAAGACTGATCCAAGCAGCTTAAAGAACAGTTTCTTTCGAAAATACCGGGCTCTGTTAGGGCTGCATAATGCCGGGATAAAATGACGCTAAAAAGATACATATTGCCTGCAATACTAATGCTTTTCTCCATTGTTATGCTCATTGGGGATGAAGATCTGCGTTCCCGCAAGGCTGCCTTTTTTGGTAAAAGCATATTTTTCCCCTTTGTTTCTTCTCTAAAAACCATCGAGAATAACCGCAAGCTGAGCGAAGAGAACTTTGTTCTGCGCAGCCGGCTTACAGAAAGCACTCTGCAAAATCTGGCTTTGCAAAATGAACTGAAAGAATATAGCGGAGTGGCATCCATCAGTTTTGATATTGCCGACGTGGATTTCCTATTGGCAGAAGTAATCGGCTATTCCGGGCAATTTCAGGAACGAAACCTGATCGTAAACAAAGGGAAGAAGGATGGCATCGCCGCAGGAAGCGCTGTGATTTCCGGCAATGGTATAGTGGGTAAGATAGTTAGCGTAACCCAAACTTACAGCATCATCCTGCCTTTCTCAAATCCCCGTTTTCAGGTTCCGGTGATGGATCTGCGCACCGGAGTGCAGGGCATATTGCAATCCGATATCGCCGGCACGATCTCTATGAACATGGTAAAGCTGGGCTCTGAAATAGCTTCCGGTGATACCCTGGTAACCTCCAATCTCTCCAGATTGTATCCCAAGGGCTTCCCTGTCGGCACTATCAGCCGCATCAAAGAAAGCGCCGACAACCTCTTTATGAGCGCAGAAATTGTCCCCTTTACTCTGGTGGAAAATTTGGAACACGTGTTTATCCTAAAAGAAAGGAAAAGTTATGGGCAATAAAAACCCCGAAATTCAAGTGTATGGAAATACGTTTATCCGCATCCCGGTAAAGACTCGCATTCTTTCGCCCGAGGATGACATGCTGGATATCATCCGGGAATATGCAACACCGCACATGCAAGAGGGCGATATCATTACGATCAGCGAAAGTCCCCTGGCTATCACGCAGGGACGCGCGATCCCGGTTAGCGAACTGCGGATCGGTCTTTTGGCGAAAGTGCTTAGTCGATTTGTGGCCAAAGTACCTTATGGCATTGGATTGCGTTCTCCTTCCAGCATGCAGTGTGCCATAGATGAAACAGGAGTTTTCAGAATATTGTTTGCCGCTGCAGCGGGCGCTTTGGGAAAGCTAATCGGCCGGAAAGGAGATTTTTATAGAGTAGCGGGCATGCAGGCCGCTTTGGTGGACGCAGCTACAACCTCCCCTGTACCCCCTTACAATGAAACGGTAATCAAGGGCCCCAAGGATCCCCAAAGGGTTGCCCAAGAGCTTGCTAATGCCATTGGTCACCCGGTAGCTATTATGGATATCAACGATATCGGGGGCAGCTGGATGATCGGTGGGGGTGGCGGAGTATCCCGGCATTTTATCGAACAAGTGATGAAGGACAATCCTCAGGGACAGGGCGATGAGCTTACTCCCCTTTGCATAGTGAGGCGAAAGAGCTAAGGATGTTTCTAAAGGGGTTTTACACCTTTCTGGGAGGGCTTGTGTTTCTATATATACAGGTTCTCTTTATGCCGGCTATTGCCATCGCCAATGTAATCCCCCTTGTTCTTTTACCCTGGTTGATATATGTGGTTTGGAAGCGGCAGTGGGAGATATCCCTGCCCGTGGTGTTTCTGATTGGTCTGATGTACGATACCCTGAATCCTTCTCTTTTTGGCATGCACGCCTTATATTTTGTATTGCTGGCGGTTCTCATTGATGTGTTGAGGATTCCCTTTGAACAGGATAGCCTGGTGGCAAAACTGATTGCGATAGTATCCTCAAATCTGGTTTATGCCATTCTACACACCATGGCAATCGGGCTTTCCTGGAATTTTGATGCCAAAACTTATAGCCTGGCTTTGGGTGGTTTTGCTTACAACCTGATCTTTAGTCTGATTATCTTTGCCATCATGCAGATCGTGAGCAAACTGAGGATCGTAGTGATTCATGACTAAGGCAGTAAAAGTATTTCTTTATGCATTATTAGGCTTATTCACGCTTTTGGGGGCATCTCTGTTTCGTTTGCAGGTAGTGAAGGGTGAGCATTACAAACGAGTTGCGGAAAGCAATTTCGTGCGCATTCGACGACTCACCGCTACTCGCGGAGAGATATATGACCAGAAATATCGGCCGATTGTGCAAAACATTCCCTCTCACAATCTCTTTCTTACCAGCGGGAAAATCCGGGATCTGCCGGCTTTAGCCCGTTTTTTGCAATTGCATTTTGATATTGCAGAAGAAGATCTGCGTCAGATGGTGTTGCAACAGCGCTTCAAAACTTACGAAGAGATCCTGCTGGCGGATAACATCGATTACGAGAAGATGCTGAGCTTAAGTGAATACATGAACTATTTTCCGGAGCTGGTCTTCCGCATTGGCTCTACCCGGAATTATCTGTTGCCCAATCACTTCACAGGATATGTGGGGCGCATCAACGAAGAAGAATATGAGCGTTTTAAGGAAGAAGACTATTCCATCAACAGCTATATCGGGAAAACCGGACTGGAGCGCTATTACGAGGTGCTTTTGCGCGGGAAAGACGGTAGAGAGGTGGTACAGGTGGATGCTCAGGGCAGATCCCTTGGTTTGTTTCGGGAAGAGGGATATCAAGAGCCTCTGAACGGACTTTCGCTGGTGCTTACCATTGATAACGATCTGCAGGATTTTGCCTACAGAGCTTTCCCGGATCACCTCAAGGGAGCCATAGTAGTAAGCGATGTCCGCACCGGCGGCATCCTGGCCTATGTAAGCAAGCCGGGCTACGATCCCAACATCTTCATGCAGCGAATCAGCCCGGAAGTATGGGCAGAATTAAATAGCGAAAGCAAGCCGATGCTGGATCGGGTGATCCACGCAACCTACCCTCCGGGTTCGGTATTCAAACCCATCACCGGGGGATTTGGCCTCAGCAAAGACTATGTAGATAGAAACACCCGGCTCAGCTATTGTGACGGAGGTTTTCAATATGGAAACCGCTATTTCAGGTGTTGGTCGCCATCCGGGCATGGAACTACAAACATCGTGGAAGCACTGATGCACTCCTGCGATGTCTATTTTTATGATCTCTCGCTACTGCTACCCCTGGATGAATTCAAACAATTTACCCTGAAGAGTCATCTTTGCCGTCAGACGGGTATAGACCTGCCCAACGAACGTAACGGCTTCTTCCCGGATAGCGCCTGGTATCGTAAGACCTTTGGCAAAAACATAGGGATTCAGGGACACAAGGTGAATTTATCCATCGGGCAGGGAGAGATCCTTAGCTCGCCAATCCAGATGAATGCTTTTTATGCTGCGATCGCGAACGACGGAATCTGGAATCAACCCCATCTTCTAAAACAAACCGTGGGCAGAGGTCAGCTTACTTTAGAGCAGGTAAAACCGCTCGTCAAGGATCGGCTTCCCTATTCCCATGAGGCTCTGAAAGCTATCCAGGATGGTCTTTTTGCCGTGTGCAACGCCCCTGCGGGAACAGCCCGTAGCGTACAGATTCCCGGTGCTAAAACCTTTGGCAAGACCGGCTCTGCAGAAAATTCTATGGGTAAAACCACCCATGCCTGGTTTTGCGGATACATTGTTACGGATAAACCCGAGATCGCCATTACTGTGTTTATGGAAAACGCCGGGGGTGGTGGAGCAATGGCTGCTCCAGTAGCAAAGCAGATTTTCGATTTTTACATGGGCAATATTGAAGATATCAAACGCCCTGCCCGCTTGCCTGCACAATTCCGGGCTCCAGATGAAAGTGCAGAAGAAACCGGCGCTATCCCGGAAACAGAAGTTCCCCCCGAACAAGATGTAAAGAAACCGGACGCAGAATCTTTGATAGAGGAGCAGAGCCTTGATCAACCGTAAGAAATTTGATTTTGTACTGCTGGCGTTGCTTTTCTCGTTGATAGCATTTGGCTGCATCATGATCTATAGCGCATCTACCACCGTGATATCTGATCAGGTAAATACAGAAGCGTTCTGGTGGCGGCAGATCATTTTTGCCGTGTTGGCATTTGGGGTGATAGCATTTATTTTGAAACTTCCCATGCCGATCTTCGACATCCTGATTCTGCCGGCATTTATTCTCAATTTAGTGGCGTTGATTGTAGTGCTGTTTACGCCTGCTGTGAATGGATCGCATCGCTGGTTCAGCATCGGGGGCATCAATTATCAGCCCTCAGAAAGTGCCAAGTTGCTCAGCATTCTGATGGTAGCGCGTTATATTTCCAAGGAAAACCTGAGCGAATACAAGCAGATGCTATATGGTTTTGGGATCATGATTGTGCCCGTGTTATTGATCCTGATAGAACCGGATTTTGGCACTACTCTGGTGTTTTGGGCAAGCCTGCTGGCGATGTTTATCGCCGCGGACGTACCGCTGTTTTATATCGTGTTGATTGTCTCTCCGGTATTTGCGGTGGTGGCATCCATCCATTGGGCTTTGATTATTCTGTGGATCACCATTTTGGTCTTGCTACTTCTCTGGTCTCGTCTTTCCTGGGTGGCTATCACGGTTTCGAGCATAATAAATGTGTTCATTTCGCTGATCATGCCGCTTTTCTGGATGGGTTTGAAGGATTACCAGCAAAACCGGCTTCTGACCTTCATGGATCCCACCCGGGATCCTTTGGGAGCGGGATACCAGATCATCCAATCCAAGATTGCCATCGGCAGCGGAGCTATCACCGGCAAAGGCTGGCTGATGGGCACTCAAAAGAACATGAATTT
>CAZJJH010000035.1:0-10461 GCA_964546265.1 uncultured Candidatus Cloacimonadota bacterium | reverse complement strand
TTCTAGCCGCATAGTGTGGGCGCGCTTTTAGCCGCACATATTAATACTGTCTGGAAGACGCGCATAATTAATTGCTTTGGGCTTCTGACAGCGGTTTTCCGAAACTCAGCTCTCTTCTTTATCGTGTTTCAGGCTATCCAATTGGGGTTTTACGTGGATTTCGTAGCAATCCGGACAAATGGAGTGGGAAAACACGGTATCGGTATGTTCGGATATATAGCCTTCTACTTCCTGCCAGTAGTTCTTATCTGCTCTAATTTTTTTACAATAGGAGCAGATGGGTAGCAATTTTTCCAGCGAGCGGATTTGCTTGGCTGCACTCTCCAGCTCCTGCCGTTGTTTTTCCATACGCAGAGCGGATTTTACCCTTTGCACCAGTTCCAGATTGGAGAATGGTTTGCTGATATAATCCATAGCGCCTAATTCAAAGCTTCTAGCCAAAGGCTCCATGTTATCATCCAAAGAGGCGGCAGTAATCATGATGATGGGAATATCGGTCAGGGCAGGGTCCTGTTTGATCCATTCCAGAACTTCGTAGCCGCTGGCTCCGGGCATCATGATATCCAAAAGCAGTAGGTCCGGGCGGTTGTGAGTAAGCTCGTCCATCATGCTTTTACCGTTGAAAAAGAGTTTCAGGTTCGAAAATCCGGCTTGATTCAGCACGGCTTTTATGAGACGCAGATTGATCTCATCGTCATCCGCTACATAGATCAACATATCTTTTATTTGTTCAAAATTGTACATCTTTACCTCTTCTCTTTCAGGCTTTCGGCATAGATAAACATCTCTTCTAAGGTACGATATTTATCAAAGAGTTCGCTTGCCATCTGAAGTTGTTTATCTTGCTCAATGCTTATTTTATACGCCTCAAGATCTCCATAGACTTTGCGCACCAGCTCGCTTTTGATGCTGCTTTCAATGAAGCTACGGGTGCTATCCAGATCTGCAGCAGTGTATGTGATGTCCTGGTTTTTAGCGTATTGGAGAAACTCGTTCATTATGGCAGGACTTATTTCCGGATTGGGGGATATTTGTCGATCGTGATCTACCAGATAGTCTACTGCAAAATTGAAGAAAGTGTTTTTGCTGCGCAACTCGATACCAAAGCGGGAGAGTAGATCATTTTGCACGTCGATATCCGGAGTGATGCCGCCACCGCCGAAGACCTCGCGGCCGTTTTCGGTGAAATATATAGTGCTGTGGTTTTCTTCATCTTCTTTCTCTAGTTCACTTTTGCTTACTTCCTTGCCGGTCAAAAGCTTGTCGTTACTCATCTTGTGGATGCAGCGCCCGCTCTTGATATAGTAATAGGAAGTGGTAACCTTTACGCCATTCCCGTTGGAAAGCGGGATCAGCTGTTGCACGCTGCCTTTGCCAAAGGTGTTTTTACCCAAAACCAGTCCTTTATCCCAATCTTGCAGGGATCCCGCGAAGATTTCTGAGGCAGAGGCGGAGGCTTCGTTTACCAATACCACGATGGGGTAGTTCCGTTCTTTGGTGCGATAGCTGGTATAAATGGCGTCCTGACGGGTTCTTCCGCGGGTTTCAACCACGAGCTTGTTGTAGCCGATAAATTCATTTACTGTAGCTACAGCCTGATCCAGCAGACCTCCGGGATTGAAGCGGAGATCGATGATGAGGCCGGGGATGCCATCTGCTTCAAGCTCCGTAAGGGCTGTCCGCAGATCTGCGGTTGTATTCTCGTTGAACTGGCTGATGCGGATGTAGCCTACACCGTTATCCAGTTTAAAACTATAGGGTACGCTTTTGATTTTGATGTTTTCGCGCACAATGGTAAAATCTATTGGATCCGGAATTCCGGGGCGGGAAATGGTAATAACCACAGTGCTACCCACATCGCCGCGCATTTTTTTGATGGATTCATCGGTTGTAACGCCAATGATGCTTTCACCATCTACTTTAATAATGCGATCGCCGGCAGTGATACCCATGCGATATGCGGGCGTGCCTTCGATGGGGGAGACCACCGTGATGTAATCCCCAATCTTATCGATCTGAATTCCCAATCCGCCGAAAGAGCCCTTGGTGCTGGTTGTAAAATCTTTGAACTCATCCGGGGTAAAATATGTGGTATGAGGATCTGTAGAGCGCAACATGCCTTCGATGGCAGCTTCAATCAGTTCTTCATCCGAAAGTTCCGTCACATAGTTCTGTTTCAGTTTCTGTAAAACTTCCGCAAAAAGCTGTAATTGACTATATACGTTTCCGGGGTTTGGTCGTACCTGGGCAAAAGCGTTTGTGGCGATCATCAGCAGGGTGGCGGTAAGGATCCACAGTCCGGCGATGGTAATTAGCGCTGTACGTTGTTTGGGCTTCATGCTATGTCTCTCCTAACAGAATTCTATATGTTTGATGATCTCTCTGTGAATTTCATCCGCTTGTTTCTGAGCATCTATTACCAGATATCTGGAAGCGTATTTTTTGGCAATAAATAAAAATTGCTTTCTTACTTTTTGGTGAAAGCTGAGATCCTCTTTCTCCAATCTGTCCAATTCCCTGTTACCGATTCGGGAAAGCCCTGATTCGGCAGGTAGATCCAGCAGAATGGTGAGATCCGGCGAGGTATTGAAGGTGGCGAAGCGGGTGAGCTGGTCGATTACTTCATAATCCAGCTCCCGGGCAGCGCCCTGGTAGGCATAAGTGCTATCGAAATAGCGGTCCGAGATCACTACTTTTCCTGCGCGCAGGGCAGGGAGGATCAGTTCCCCGGTGTGTTGGGCGCGGGAGGCATTGTAAAGCAACAGCTCGGTTTCGGGAAGCATCTCCTGGCAGGCAGGATCCAAAAGTATCTTGCGGATCGCTTCCGCAATGGGGGT
This sequence comes from uncultured Candidatus Cloacimonadota bacterium, assembly GCA_964546265.1. Lineage (GTDB taxonomy): Bacteria > Cloacimonadota > Cloacimonadia > Cloacimonadales > Cloacimonadaceae > UBA5456. Next base: position 7,624 of record CAZJJH010000035.1, on the reverse strand, counting down.
ACCACCTGGCTCACGGGTGGTAAGATGGGGCACGTTGTGGGCTTGTAGATATTCTACCAGCAGTTTTACTTGAGTGCTTTTTCCGCTGCCTTCGATACCTTCGAAAGTTATGAACATTCCTTTCATTTGAGCTCCTTAGATAATTGTATCGTGTTGATAGTGAAGATCATCACGCTGGGGCTTGTCGATCAGAAAGTGTGCTCCCCGGCTCTCCTTGCGGGAAAGAGCACTGCGAATTACCGCCGCAGCTATAACCGCCATGTTTCTGGTTTCCACTACTTCTCGACGCACGGCGTTGTGTTGGTAGAAATTATTGATCTCGTTATAGATATTCTCGATTCTGGATAGGGCATATTTGAGCAAGCGGCGGGAACGGCGGATGCCCACGTAGCCCTGCATGATGGTTCCGATGATCTCCCGGTTGTGACTGATTACCACCCATTCATTCTCATTAAAACTATCCATTAGCCGCCAAGTGGGGATGTTTGGGAAATCTACCTTCTCTTCCATGGAGGGGTGGTTGGCGGCGTTGTATGCCACTACCAGGGCTTCCAAAAGTGAGTTTGAAGCAAGGCGGTTTGCGCCATGCAGGCCGGTGCAAGCCACTTCGCCGGCGGCAAAAAGATTGCGGATGTCGGTGATGCCATCTATTGTAGAGATCACACCACCACAAAAATAGTGGGCGGCGGGGGCAACGGGGATCGGTTCCCGGGTAAAATCTATTCCCCGTTCTTTAAGTCTGCTGTCGATATAGGGAAAGTGTTTCAACAGATGCTCCGTATTGATGCCGGTAGCATCCAGCCAACAGAATTTTTCGCCGCGACGTTTCAGCTCGTTGTCGATAGCGCGAGATACTATATCACGCGGGGCAAGATTTGCTTTGGGGTGATACTTATCCATGAAGCTACTGCCGTCCGTGAGCCGGAGAATAGCGCCTTCTCCGCGCAAGGCTTCGGTGATAAGGAAGGTTTCTCCTTCCGGGCAGTAAAAAGCAGTGGGGTGAAATTGAACAAACTCCATATTTGCCAGTCTTCCTCCGGCAAGCCGTGCCATCGCCATGCCATCTCCAGTAGCAACATCGGGATTGGTGTTGTGGCTGTAAATCTGGGCTGCTCCGCCCGTTGCCAGCATGGTTTTGCGAGCTTTAAAGATATCCACTTGCCGGGTTTGGGAATCCAGCACATATGCCCCCCAACAGGAGACTCCCGGGATATAACCGTTATCGTTAGTTACATGGTGCTGAGTAATGAGATCGATGGCAATTCTGTTTTCATAGATATCGATGTCTTTGTTTTGCTTACACTGCAAAATCAAGGCTTCCATAATGCGGTGTCCGGTGCTATCTGCCGCATGAGCTACCCGGCGATGGGTATGCCCTCCCTCCATGGTGAGCGAGAGGTTTTCCAGGCGGCGGTCGTAAGTATCGTCGATGCGGGTGAAATCTGTACCCAGATCGATCAGGTATTGGATCAGTTTGGGACCCTGCTCAATAATCTGCCTTATCACCTGCTTTTTACCCAATTCGGCTCCGGCATTGAAGGTGTCTTCGATATGCTCATCAAAGGAATCCGTGGCGTCCAACACAGCGGCGATGCCACCCTGCGCGTAATCTGTATTGCAATCATTAAGTTCACGTTTGGTTACGATTGCTACTTTCCCTTTGGGGGAGGCCTGCAGGGCAAAGATCAAGCCCGCGATGCCGCTGCCCAATACTAAATAATCGTATTCATAAATCATTTGTTCTCTCACTATTTATCGGAGATATCATGCCCATCACGATGGCATCTTCCACCGGATGATCATAATAGTTCTTACGGATTCCCAGTGGTGTAAAACCGTGTTTTTCGTAAAGCCGGATCGCTTGAGAATTGCTCTGCCTAACATCCAGATAGAAATGGGTGCAACCTTCACTTTTTAGCTGCATCAGGCTTTGGGTAAGTAGATAAGAGCCGTGGCCCTGTCTATGTTTTAGGGGATCAATGGCGAAATTTACGATCACTGCTTCATCCAGCACCGCATGGTAGAAAATGTATCCTACCAGTTCAGATTCTGCTTCCAGCACCCAGGGGCGCATCGAAAGGATATCCCTGAAAGCCTGAAGTGGCCACGGATGTGTGAAAGCCCGGCTCTCGATGGCGAAAACCAGGCTAATATCATTATCTTGCATTTCACGCATTAAGCGTTTCATTTTATGTGGCAGCTACATCTTTTCCGGGGCGGAGATTCCCATCAGATCAAACACTATTGCCATTACCTGTTTGGTGGTTTCTAAAAGCATCAGACGGGCTTGTGAGAGCTCTTTGCTTTTGGCATTTACTATCTGATAGCGAGCGTAGTATTTGTGGATCATCGCCGAGAGTTCCTCGATGTAAGTAGCTAATCTATGAGGTTCCCGGTGGATAGCGATCAGGCGAAGCAGTTCCGGCAAATCGCTGAGCTTTTGAATGATCGCCAGTTCTTCGGCTTTGTTCAGCTTGCTTAAAAGATCCGCTTTGAAATTCTTGGGCCAGATCTTTTCTTTCTTAGCTTTTTTGATAATGCTGCTGATGCGGGCATGAGCATACTGACAGTAATAGACGGGGTTTTCGTTGTTTTGCTGCATTGCCAGTTCGAGATCGAAATTCAGATGCGCATTTGCCTTGCGAGCAATGAAGAAATAGCGAGCAGAATCCTTGCCCACCACATCGATGAGATCGTCCATGGTAACGATTTTGCCGGCACGTTTGCTCATCTTCACCCGTTCGCCGCTTTCAAAGAGATTCACCTGTTGCAGGAAGATTATCTCCAGGATGCTATCGTCGTAACCCATGGCCTGAAAGGCGGCTTTGATGCGGGGCACGTAGCCATGATGATCCGGACCAAATACATCGATCAGGGTATCGAAGCCGCGTTGTAGCTTGGTTAAATGATAGGCCAGATCCGGCACAAAATATGTAATGGAGCCGTCGGATTTCATCAATACTCTGTCTTTGTCATCACCATATTTGGTGGAAGCAAACCAGATTGCGTCGTCCTTTTCATAAGTGCAATCCGCTTCGGTGAGGTAGGAAAGCACTTCTTCTACCACTCCTTCTGCGCGTAGTGTTTTCTCTGAAACCCAGCCCTCAAAATATACATCAAAGCGTTCCAAAGAGTTTCTTTGCATATCCAGAAGCTCGTTCAGTGCATATTCCTTGAGGTGATCCATGCGATCTTTCTCGGTCATCATAAAAACCCTCACGCCCTCGCTGGCATTCAGCTTTTGCGCCAGATGGATCACATATTCTCCATGATAGGCTTCATAAGGGAATTCACCGATGTTGTCTCCTTGAAGTTCACGCAAGCGCAGCTCTAGAGATTCTGCAAGGATATCGACCTGATTGCCGGCATCATTGATATAAAACTCTCTGGAGGGATCGAAGCCCACTTTTTTCATTACCCGGAAAAGAGTGTCACCAAAAGCAGCTGCGCGGGCGCTTACGATATTCAGTGGCCCGGTGGGATTTGCGCTTACAAATTCCAGCAGGATCTTTTTGCCATTGCCCATGTCCTGGCTCGCAAATTCTGCTCCGGCTTCCCGGATCTGCCAGAAGATGCGCTGGAAGAAGGCAGGAGACAGCGTGAAATTGATGAATCCGGGACCCGCAATCTCCAGCTTTTTGTAATCCTTATTCTTCTTCAAAGCTTTGACGATGGTCTCTGCCAGAGCCTTGGGAGATTTCTTATTCTCTTTGGCCAGGATCATGGCGCAATTTGTGGAGTAATCCCCATGATCTGTATTATTGGGAATCTCCACCGTGAATTCCTTGGCGTGGGAAATATCCAGTTTATCCAAACACTCAGTGAGGTGTTCGTGAATAATCTCCTTGATCATTGAAATGCCTCTTCGGGTTTGCTATTTTTCACTTTCTCAAACAGTTCATCTATCTTATAATAATCTCGAGTCTGAGGTAGGAAGATATGCACGATCACATCCCCTATATCGATCAGGATCCAATGAGCAGTATCTACTCCTTCCTTGCTGAGTACTTTCAGATGGTTCTCTTTTGCCATATCTATCAGGTGGCTGGCTATGGCTTTGTTATGCAGATCCGCATTGCCTTCACACACCACTATCAGATCGGTATAATCCGTCTTTCCTTGCACTTCATACACGCGAATGTTTTCGGCTTTTTTATCCGACAGCCATTCCAGGATGGCCTCAAGCTTGATATTGTCCTGCAATATCTCCTCCATTTATTTCATAAACTCTTCGTAATCGCGTCCGATGATAATATCGAACTCGGCATTGTGATACTCGTTCATGGCGCTGGTCCACCGCTGGATTCCGGTCATGCGTTGCAAGCGGGCAAGATCTTGCTCATCCCCTTTGCGCATCACAATTATACTTTTGTCATAGATGGGGCGCGGTGTATCGCCAACGCTTACCACATCTACATTCTTATCCGCAAGATAAGCGGAATATTCGGAAGCCAATTGCTCATATCCGCATCCGTTTAGAACGGCTACCTTGATCGCGGGGAGCTGGTCTTCATCATAAGTCTTGTTGATGTTTTCTTCACCATTTCCCCTCAGAACAATCAGGAACATCAGTATGGCTATTACAACTGCTATCAGCAAGAGCCAAAACCAGCGCTTTGAGTACCACTTTTTTTCAGAGGGGCTATTTGTCAAATCCAACTGTTCATTCATCGAGTTCTATTTGCCTCAGAATCTCTTTTCTCAAGCGTTCAAAGCTAATCTCGAAGGCCTCCGGGATCACGCGCTCTCCCGCCACCACGCTCATAAAATTGCTGTCTCCTGCCCAGCGGGGCACCATATGAATATGCAAATGTTCAGCTATTCCGGCGCCTGCAGCCTGGCCCAAGTTGATGCCGATGTTTATTCCATCCGGGTGATAGGCTTGTTGGTATGCCTGCTCACAGATGCGAACCAGAGCGCAAGCTTCGTGCCAGGTATCCTTATCCAGATCGCCAATCCTGCTTTTATGCGCATAGGGCACAATCATCAGGTGACCATTGTTGTAAGGATATCGATTCAGCATGATATAACACTTTTTTGCCCGGTACAGAATCAGGTTCTCGGCATCCCGGTTCGTATCTTTAGCCCGACACATCACGCAATCTCCGGGCTTTTCTCCCAAGATGTAATCCAACCTCCAGGGGGAATACAGATACGTTTTCTTATTCATAATCCTCTTCTTCGATTACCCGGGAGCCAAACTCCAAGAGCTCATGTTCTTTGATAAAACTATCCACGATTATATTGTGTCCGCGTAAAATGCTGTCGTTGGAGATAATGGAATTCTCGATGTAGCAATTTGGGCCCAGGATCGCGCCTCTTTCTACGGTGCTTTTGCCCTTCAGCACACAGCCCGAACCAATCTGAGTATCCGGTTCCAGGATCACGTGGTCACCGATGAAGATAGTGGCGGGATTGTGCATCATCACGCCCGAATTGAGCCATTTCTTGCGGATTTTATCCTGATAGACGTCTTCCAGATATGCCAGCTGTTCTTGAGAATTTACTCCAGAAACCTCCATGAGATCTTCCAAGATTACGTTTTCTATCAAAGCGCCGGAATCATAGAGAATGGCGAGCGTATCGGTAAGGTAATATTCATTTTGCTCATTTTTGTTGCTGATCTTGCTTAAGGCTTCGAAGAGCTTATCTGCCTGGTAACAATATATTCCGGTATTGAACTCTTTGATTTCACGTTGAGTCGGACTGGCGTCTTTGTATTCGATGATGCCGCAGATTTTTCCTTGATCGTCACGCAGCATTCTGCCATACTTTCCAGCGTCATCCAAAACTGCTGTAAGCACTGTGGCGGCGGCATTGCTTTGCAGGTGGTGGTCGCGCAATTGGCGGATTGTGTCTGGGGAAAGCAGCGGTACGTCGCCACACAGGATAAGGATGTCACCCTCAAATCCTTTCAGACTATCCTGCGCCATTAACACGGCATGACCAGTGCCCAATTGCTGGTTTTGCTCTACAAATTCCAAGCGTTCATCCTCTTCCAGAGCAGCTATAACGGTGTCTTTCTTCCAGCCCACCACTACGCTGATCTTCTCACAATCGAGATCGAGAGCGGAATCTACCACGCGTTGCACCATCGCTTTATCCGCAATGGGAAAAGTTACTTTGGCACGTTCGGATTTCATCCGGGTACCTTTACCGGCAGCCAGAACTATCGCTGCTAAGGGTCTCATCTATTTCCTCCGGGCAAGCTCTTCAAAAAGCTTGCGCATCGTTTTGTTATAAACTGGGTGCACTGCTTCCGGCACTAGTTCACAGAGCAATCTTAGGGCGAATGCTCTGTTGTGCAGATCGTAATGCGGGATTTTTAGATCCGGGCTGTCTATCACCATGTCCTGTGCCAGAAGGATATCGATATCGATCTTCCGGGGTCCCCATTTTTCCTTGCGAATCCGCCCCAAAGCGGTTTCGAGGGAAAGTAGTTCACGCATCATGCACTGGGGATCCAAAGCGGAATCAATCTCCAGAACTTTATTATAAAAATCAGGTTGATCCGTTTTTCCATAGGCTTTGCTCTTTTGCAGAGACGATTCCCTAATTAGTGTGAAGGTCTTCGCGATTCTCTGTGTAGCAATGGCGATCTGCCGGATGGGATCTTCAATATTTGAGCCTAAAAGAAGATGGTAGATCATCACCGGGTCCGGAAAATCTCCACTTCTACACCTTTCAGGCTGCCCTGAATAGGTACAGATGGCTTTTGGATACAAACATTCAGGCTCTCTATCAAAGGATAGCCTGCCAGCAGTTTATCGGCAATGCTGTTTGCGCAACACTCCAATAGATGGAATTGAGAGCTCTCCATAATCTCTTTGATATCACGATATACCATGGTATAGTCTATGGTATCCTCCAGATGCCGGATTCGGGAATCCAAAGTCGGATCGGTGTTCAAACACGCGCTTACTATGAAGCGCTGGCCAAGCTTGCGCTCTTCGTCGTGCACACCGTGGTAGCCATAGAATACCATCTCATTCAAGCGGATTATCACAATTTCCTTCCTATTTCTACTTTGAGTCGGTTCCCCCATTTCTTATCACAATAGCGGATAATAAAGAAGCTAAGTGCCATAGCTCCAAAAGCAAACATAATGCTAATAAACTCTGAAAACCAGATATCCGCGAGCATGAAGCCCAGGAGCATAAATATCACCGGTACCACAAAGAGGAGGAAGCTTGCCAGTACTCTGCCGGAGGGGGATACTTCCAGCTCTACCCGGTCTCCCGGGGAGAGGGGGAGCTTGCTTTGCAGCTTGAAGACCGATGGGCTGCTCTTAGAAAAACAAAAGCCATGCATAGAGCAGGATTTGCATCCTCCGCCACGTTGCAAAGACACCGTTACAACACCATCCTCTATCGCAGTCACTATACCTACATCCTGAGTCTCTTCGCTCATTTATCCTCCAGAATCTTTGCGATGATAGCGCTGCTGGAGAGCCCCGGACTGAAGCTAAGGCTCTGCACAATGCCATTATTTGCCAATACGATATCTGCGCCCACTATTTCCTTGGGCTGCCAATCTCCACCCTTCACCAATACATCAGGTTGGATGGCTTTGATAAGTTCCAGCGGAGTATCTTCTTCGAAGATGACTACATAGTCCACCGCTC